>JAJXZD010000182.1 GCA_021780215.1 Acidobacteriota bacterium | reverse complement strand
CCGATCTGCATTTTGGAGCTGCGGCTGGCTCCTGCTACAATGTTGAGTTTTCGCAGGTCCCAAAATCTCACGCCGAGGTCTTCATGGCAGAAATCCGTCCCTTTCGCGCGTACCGGTACGACACCCAGCGCGTCTCCTTGCCGGATGTGCTTACCCAGCCCTACGACAAAATCACGCCGCAGATGCAAGAGCACTATTACGCCGCCAGCCCGTACAACCTGATCGCGGTGGAGAAAGGCCGCGCCCTGCCGGAGGATTCGCCGGCCAGCAATGTTTACACGCGCGCGGCGGAGAAAATCAAGCAATGGATCGCGGAAAAAGTGCTGGTGCGAGACGCCGCGCCTTCGCTCTACGTCTACGCGCAGGAATTTCTTGTTCCCGGCACTGCCACGCGGCGCGTGCGCTGGGGTTTTATCGGGCTTGTCCGCGTTGAGGACTATGACGCGAAGGTCGTCTTCCGCCACGAGCGGACTCTATCCGGCCCGAAGGCCGATCGCATCGAACTCCTCCGTCATACCCGCGCGCAGACGGGACAGCTCTTTCTCCTCTATGATGACCCCGCCCGCCAGACCGACCGCTGGCTCGAAGACGCCGCTCGCCAAGCCGCGCCCGCCGAGATGAAGGATGAATACGGCGTCCTCCATCGCCTCTGGCCGGTCGCCGATCCGGCCTTCATCGCCCGGATGCGCGAGGCGCTGGCGGAGAAAAAGCTGGTCATCGCCGACGGCCACCACCGGTACGAAACGGCCCTGGCCTATCGCAACGAATGCCGCCAGCGCGCCGGAACCGCCAATCCGCGCGCTGCCTCCGAATTCGCCATGGCCACATTCATCAACACGCATTCGCCGGGACTGACGATTCTTCCCACCCACCGCGTTGTTTCCCGGCTCCCGCGGTTCGATTTCGACGAGTTTCGGAAGAAGCTCGCACCATGGTTCGACTGGTATTCCTATCCTTTTGGCGAATCCCAGGAGCGCGCCTCGATCTGGGCGGAGTTTCGCCGCGACCTCGAGCATCCCCAGCCGGGCCGCCGCGCCATCGGCCTCTACACCGGACCGCTTCAGGGCGCACGGGCATTCTATTTGTTCGTGCTGCGCCGCGGCGTGGATCTAGAAGCTCTGCTCCCGGATGTGAGCGAGGCGCAGCGCGGACTGGACGTCCTGCTGCTGCACAGGCTGATTCTCGAAAAGGGGCTTGGCATCACTGCCGAAGCCGTGGCTGCCGAGCAGCATGTCGGCTACGAGCGGGAGATGGATGCGGCGCTGGCTGCCGTGGATGACGGGCAAGCCCAATTGGCGTTTCTGCTGAATCCGATCCGCGTGCAGCAAGTCGTCGAAATCGCGCTGGCGGGAGGCGTCTTGCCGCAGAAGTCCACCGATTTTTATCCGAAGCTCCTGAGCGGCTTGGCGATTTACGGCACCGAAGGGCTACTGGACGAGTCCGCGCAGTAGGCGCGGAAAGCGCTAGAGAGTATTCGCTCTACCCGGCGTGCCGGGAACGGGCAGGGAGCAGCCCGCGCCCGGCTGGGCGCGGGGTCTCTCCGGAGAACGGTCTCTACTTGCCGAAGCTCTGGATCGCTGCGGCTTCGCTGTCGTAGGTGTCGAAGACGGTCATCAGCTTCGTCACTTGCAGCAATTCCTTGAATTTCGTGCCCAGGTTGGCGAGCTTCAGCGTGGCTCCCTGCGAGCGCGCGCTGTGGAACGTGGCCACCAGAGTGCCGAGCCCCGCGCTGTCAATGTAGCTGACATTTGCCAGGTTCAGTACAATCTTCCTCTTGCCCGCCGCCAGCAGGCTCTTCACCTTCTCGCGAAACGAGTTGCTCTCGTCGCCGAGCACGATGCGCCCGTCGATATCCAGCACGTCCACTCCGTTCACGTCCCGATCCGTCATTCGCAATGCCACGGTCGTGCCTCCTCGGAATATTCACACCCGCTTTGCTGCGCGCTCCGGAAAATTCCGCCGTCCAGCTCACTCCCGGCAGCGGCTTCTTACAGGAAGTCGGAGCAGGACATGTAGTAGCCGCATTGCGGGCAGATCAGCTTGCAACTCCGCTCCGCCAGCCGCGCCGAGCACCGCGGGCAATAGTTCGACGCCCACTCGGAGTCGCCTGCGCTTCCTTCGCGCTCCGTCTTGCCCGCTCCCGCCGGCAGCTCCTGCCTCTCCTGCAGCCCCATTGCGCCTTCCCTTGGACCGTCGTTTATAGCACATCCCGCTACTCGCGCAAAGCAAACCCGCGCGTTAAACTGGCCCCAGCTGGCAATCGGCGGATCCTGCACCGCTACAGCGGCGGAAGCGTGCTAGCCTGCCGAAGGAAGCGGGTTTTGCGGGTCCAACCGGGGACCGGAAATGCAACCGAAGGGGTGCCTGGAGCATCTCTATAGTCAGAAGCGAGGCGGCCATGAAAGACTGGCGTCAGCTTGGATTTTTGGCACTGATTGTCTCTTCCCTTTTCCTCCTTTGCACAGGGTCGGCGAACGCGCAGCACGCCACGATCGGCGCGGCGGCTCGCCCCGTGATGCGAGCGCCCATGGCGATGCAGCCACGGGCAGTTGGCATGCGTCCCGCTGCTGTTCATCGCAGCAACGGGCTCAACATCATGCCTCCCTCCAGCGGCACGCAGTTTGGCAGTTTTGAGAATCCGTTTTCTTTTGGCGGGTCGTCCTACTATGTGCCTCCGACCCTGCTGAACCAGGTGCCGGGGCTGGGCTTCACCTACTCGGACCTCGCCGCTTTCAACAGCGATTTGGGAATTAAGGCAGTAATTGATCCGTCCACGCAGTGGCAGCTTGCGGTTGCCGAGAACATTGCGCAGGCAACGCAGGGCTTCGGCGCGCCGGGCCTCTTTCTCGGAGGAGGCGCGTATCCGGTCCCTGTCGAGACGCCCGTGCCCGACCAGCAGACGGCACAGCCGCAGCGGCCCCAAATTATCGTCGTGCAGCCTCCGGCGGCCCCGGCCGCTGCGGGGCAACCCACTGCCGCCGCTCCTGAATCCGCTCCGCCGCTTCCGGATGCCGGGCCATTCACGCTGGTGCTGCGCGATGGAACCCGGATTCACGCTGTGGCATTCACCAGCATGGGCGGGCGGATTATCTACATCACCGCCGATGGTATGCGGAAGTCCTTCCCCGAAGGCGAACTTGACTCCGCCGCTACCCAGCGCATTAATGAGGAGAACGGGACGCCGCTGCAACTGTCCCTATAGCGAGTCTGCCACCGGTGAGACCTGCTTCGCTCTGCCGCGCCCCGAGGCAAGCACCAGTATTCCTCCCAGCGCGGAAAAGACCGCCGCGTACAGAAATCCCGCCGCCGGGCCCACCGTCGTCCACAACGCGCCGACGATGATGCTGGAGACAAGATCGCCGATGCCGTTCGCCGTGGCAAGAACGCCGAATCCCGCCCCGCGCAGTGACCGCGGCAATAGCTCCGCTGCCAGCGATTTTTCGAGCGATGCCTGAAATCCTCCGTGAACTCCCGCCAGCGCGAATAGGAAGGCAAGGAGCGGCAGTGCCGGCCGCCGCACCATCGCAAAACCGAGGAAGCTCGCCACCGCAACGAAATATCCGAGCGCCAGCAGACCGCGCTTGCCCAGCCGGTCACCCAGCGCGCCCGCCGGATAGGACGCCGCGGCGTTGACGATGTTGTGCGCGAGGTACAGGACAATCGCCAGCGGGGCGGCGCGGGCCGCTCCCACGCGCCACGTGAGAATTTGCGTGGCGCGCAAAATCAGCAGCGTGGGTGCAAAATCCCCTATCCCGTGCGCGAAGACGCCCGCGAGAAATCGCCAGAACGATTTCGGCAAGCCGCGAATGCCCGCGGCCAGGCCCGGCGCGGCATGGCCCTCGATGGCATGGCCCTTTGGCGCGAGAAAAACAAATACGGCAGCGGCAAGCAGGCCCGGCAGCAGCGTCCAGCGGAGCACTTCCCGCGCTCCGAGCACCCCCAGCAACAACGCCGCGCAGAGAGGCCCTGCGACCGCTCCCAGCGTATCCATGCTGCGCTCAAAGCCGAATGCGCGTCCCGCCTGCCCCGGATCAACGCTATCCGCGAGCAGCGTATCGCGCGAGGGGCCCCGGCTCCCGCGTCCTATCCAGCCAAGCCCGCGAAGAAGCAGCACGGCGGGCCAGCTGTGCGTGAAGGCATAGCCAAACGTGGAGAGCGCCGTCGCCAGATAGCCAATAATGCCAGTCGGCTTACGCCAGTGCGCGTGACCGGCGATCCAGCCTCCCGCCAGCTTCGAGAAGCTCGAAAGGCCGTCGGCAACCCCTTCGATGATTCCCAGCGCCATCGGCGGCGCTCCCAGGCTGGCCAAAAACGCGGGCAGAATCGAAGTGGCTGCTTCATGCCCCCAGTCGGAGAAAAGACTGGCGAGGCCGATGCCGAGAACGCCGCGCGTCAGCCATCGCGACGGGGACGACGACTTGTCCGTAAGGGTGCTCATGCTTCGGCCCGGATTGTGAGCGCATCCTTCGCACCGGTCAATACAAGCGCGCCGCGGCAGGGTAGAATCGTGCGATGAACTTTTCTGAGTTGCGCCGGATAGGACGAAGAACCCTCAATCCATGCGCGCGGTAATCCAGCGAGTGGCGCGGGCGCGGGTCGAAACCAGCGGGCGCGTCGCCGGAGAGATCGGGCCGGGCCTCGCGGTGCTGGTTGCCGTTGGGCGCGGAGACGAACCGTCCGTCGCGTCGGTGATGGCCGAAAAAATCGTCCATTTGCGCGTCTTCAATGGCGAGGACGGCAGAATGAACCGCTCGGTCCTGGACACGGGCGGAGCGATTCTGGCCGTCTCGCAGTTCACCCTGTATGGCGACGCACGCGGGCAGCGCCGCCCAAGCTTCCTGCAAGCCGCGCCCGCCGAGCAGGGCCAGGCGCTCTACGAGGAATTTGTGCAGGCGCTGCGGGGGTTCGGCCTTCGCGTGGAAACGGGGATTTTTCAGGCCCACATGCAGCTCGAGCTCGTCAACGACGGGCCGGTCACCATCCTGCTCGATTCGGACAAGACCTTTTAGCTGGTTTGCGCCTTTCGCCGCGGCATCCTGCGGAGAACACACGCAATTTGCCGTTTTCTCACCGCGCCGGCTGGGGTAGTATGCCTCCGGCAAAGTGCGATTCATGTACCACCCGCCCCCAAGGAACCCGGCGGCTTGCCGGTACGTCTTAGCAGATGCACTTTAGGAGGAAATCGAGACATGCGTTTTCTATGGACTTTTATCCTGGCCGCCAGCGTCCTGCTGACGACGCTGGGGGCGCCCGCAGCCCGGGCGCAGAAATCCGCTGGTGACTGGCCGATGTACCGGCACGACCCTGAGGGAAGCGGATTTTCGCCGCTGAAGCAGATCAATGCGGGCAACGTAGAGAAGTTGGCCTCGTCTTGGACCTACCGGTTGTCCGCTCCCGGTTTCTTTGAGATCACGCCGATTGTCGTCAAGGGTGTGATGTACCTTCCGGCCGGCCAGCGCGTGGCGGCGCTCGACGCTTCCACCGGCAAGGAGATCTGGACGTACGCTTTCAAGGGTGCGCAGGCTTCCACGCGTGGCGTCGCCTACTGGCCCGGGGACAAGCACACCCCCGCGCGCATCATTTTCACCACCTTTGACCGCAAGGTCATCGCTCTTGACGCCACCACCGGAAAGCTCGTTCCCGGCTTCGGCACCGGAGGCGTCGTGCAGCTCGAGGTTGGCTACAACGGCGTCCCGACTATCTTCAAGGATATCGTCCTGCTTGGCGCCAGCGTCGGCGAGGTTCCGCAAGGCCCTCCCGGCGATACGCGCGCGCTTGATGCGCGCACGGGAAAACTTCTCTGGGATTTTCATACGGTTGCCCAGCCGGGAGAAGTGGGCCACGATACCTGGCTCAACGACGGGTGGAAGGACCGCTCCGGCACCAACGTCTGGGGATGGTACATGACCGTGGACCCGAAGCGCGATCTTGTCTACATGCCCATTGGAGGGCCTTCTCCGAACTACTATGGCGGCGATCGCCCGGGCGCCGATCTCTTCGGCAATTCTGTGGTGGCCGTGGATGCGAAAACCGGCAAGCTGAAATGGTATTTTCAGACCATACATCATGATTTGTGGGATCAGGACCTGCCTCCCGGCCCCGCGCTCATTGACATCCGTCAAGGCGGCAAGAAAGTTCCCGCCATGGCCGTCATTGGCAAGGCCGGCTGGATGTTCATCCTGAATCGGCAGACCGGTAAGCCCATTTTCGGCGTTGAGGAGCGTCCAGTTGCCAAGGGAGATGTTCCTGGCGAATGGTATTCGCCGACGCAGCCCTTTCCCCTGAAGCCGCCCGCCCTCGCGCGCACCAGCTACAAGCCCGAGGACATCGTCACGGCCGAGGACACCACTCCCGAACATGCCCAGGCTTGTCAGGAGCTGGAAAAGAAGAGCGGCGGATTCTACAACGCTGGTCCATTTACGCCCTGGCTCTTTCATGAGGATGGCACGCCGCCGAAAAGTACGATTCAGTTTCCCGGCGGCACCGGCGGCGTGAATTGGGGCGGCGTCGCCACCGATCCGAGGACGGGCTATGTATTCGCGCAGACGCATGACGTGGCCCTGATCGGCTGGATCGAGAAAAAGAAGCCCGGCCTGAATTACGGGCGCGGCACGCAAGGCTCGACGCAGCCCTACGACCGCGCCAGCATCGTCGGCCCCGGCCCGTATTCCGGATTCGCCGTGCAAATGAAGGACAAGAATGGGAAGCCCATCGGCAGCTGGCCCTGCCAGAAACCACCGTGGGGGCGCCTGACGGCGGTGAACGCCAATACCGGCGAGATCGCCGTTCATCAGCGTAATGCCGGCGCTTTGAATAGCGCCCTCTGTGCCGGTTCCCATTGCAATTCCCACGTCGGCTTCGGCGAGGGCAGGGGCTGAGTCGACTTCGTCAAGGGTGATGACGGCAAGCACTGGCGCATGACCAGTAAATAATTCGGTTACGCTGGGTATCATTGCTCCCTCCTTGTCATTTAAGAAAGACAACAGTTAGGGTAGACGCCAAGCATCATTATTGGCAACTAAAGAGTTTTTTTGTAATTCTGTTGCGTTGTTGCCCTAC
>JAJXZD010000047.1 GCA_021780215.1 Acidobacteriota bacterium | reverse complement strand
GCATCAGGTCGAGAATGCTCATCTCTTCGAGCCGCCCCTGGAGGACCCCGGGCCGCGCCGCGCGGGTTTGCAACTTTTCCAGGTGCAGGCGGTCAATCACTTTCTTCGCGTGCCAAATGACGTCCCGGAGAAAAAACGGCTTGGGAATGAACTCTTCCACTCCTTCGACGAGCGGGCGGAGCTTTTCCTCGATATCGCCTTGGCTGGCGAGGAAAATGAAGGGAATATTCCGGGTTTGCGGGCGCGCCCGCAGTTTTTCGTAGAGCTGCCGGCCATCGAGCCCCGGCATGTGGTAATCGCAAAGGATCATGTCCGGGGGATCGTCCACGATTCGGAGCAGCGCATCGGCGCCGTCCGCGGCGGCCTGGGCATGGCAGTGCGGCCCCAACCCCTTCATCAGCAGGTCGAGGATTAGGGCGTTGTCGTCAACGACCAGAACCTTGACATCTTTCATCGCCGCCATGGCTTGCCGCTTTTCCCAGGCTCCCCGCCGGGACGCACATAGGTTCCGCTGCGCCCGCCGGACTTGCTCGTGACGTGCAGCGCTGTGATTTCCATCCCGCGCTCCAGCGCCTTGCACATGTCGTAGATCGTCATCGCGGCCACCGACGCTGCTACCAGCGCTTCCATCTCCACTCCGGTCGGGCCCGTCGCTGTCGCTTCCGCCACGATGTCAATTCCATTCTGGCATAGCTTCGCGCGGACATCCACGTGCGTCAGCGCTAGGGGGTGACAAAGCGGAATCAGCTCCGCCGTCCGTTTGGCAGCCGTGATTCCGGCGATGCGCGCAATCTCGAGCGGGTCTCCCTTCGGCGATTTTCGCCGCCGCAGGCCGGCCACTGTGGCCGGTTCCATGCGCACAAAGGCGTGCGCCGAGGCGGTCCGCTCGGTCGCCGGCTTGGCCGTGACGTTCACCATGCGGACGCGCCCCGCGGCATCGTAATGCGAAAGCTCCTTCGTTGCCGCGCGCCCTCGTCTCTGTGCCCGCGTGCCTCGCTCCACTCGTTCGCTCTGCTGTCGCATATATCTCATGGTAGAACACGCAAGACGAATTGCAAGGAGATGTGCGCATAGCCACGGGAAGACACCATGGAAAGGCTCGCCGGTCCCGGCCCTCTCGCCAGCCGTCCCACAAAGTTATAGGATAGGCCCCATTGTCGCGCCTGTCTGCCCGTCGGGCGCTCTAAGGGGACCCTTACCTACGGGCATATCGGGAGGTCTTCTCATGCCTGCCATTGAGGTTCCCGCGCTGATTGCGGGAGGCAGTCTGGTGGGGATGTCCACCGCTTTGCTGCTCGGACACCATGGCGTTCGCGCGATGGCGGTCGAGAATCATCGCGGAACAGCGATTCATCCCCGCGCGGCACAGATCAGCCAGCGCACGATGGAGGTGTTTCGCTCGGTGGGCGTTGAGCAGATCGTGGCCCGAAAATCCGCCGACCAGTTCGTGCAGGACGGGGCGATCGTCGCCGTGGAAACCCTGGCCGGCGGCGTCACCGCCAGCTACATCGCGAATTTGAACGAGGGGGTGGCGGACATCAGCCCCACGAAGCGCGTCTTCATCTCCCAAAGCATGCTCGAGCCGCTGCTGAAGGCACGCGCCCTCGAACTCGGGGCCGACCTGCGGTTTGGCACCGAATTCGTCTCCTTCGAGCAGGATGCCGAGGGAGTCACCGCAGTGATTCGGGACCGTAACTCCAGCAGGACCACGGAGGTCCGGGCGCGCTACCTGATTGCCGCCGACGGAGCGCGGAGCCCGATCCGCGAGAAGCTCGGCATCCGCATGGCTGGACGTGGAGCATTTTCCCGCAGTATCACCATCTATTTCCGTGCCAACGTCGAGCCATTGCTGCGCGGGCGGAATCTCACCGTCATCTATGTGCTTCAACCCGCCCTTCGCGGTTTCTTCCGCTTCGAAAAACCCTTCGACAGTGGATTTTTGGTTGTGAACGAGACGGGCGACCGCGCGCATCCGGTGACGGACGTTTCAAGCGGCCTTACCGACGAACGATGCGTGGAGATGGTCCGTCTGGCGCTGGGCGCGCCCGAGATTGCTGTGTCCATTCAGGGCGTGATGCACTGGGAGGCGGCCTCCGCCACGGCGGAGCGCTTTCGCTCCGGCCGCATCTTCTTTGCCGGCGATTCGGCCCACGTCATGCCCCCGAATGGCGGATTTGGCGGCAATACCGGCGTGCAGGATGCGCACAACCTGGCCTGGAAGCTCGCGCTGGTTCTGCGCGGGCAAGCCGGGCCCGAATTGCTCTCGACGTACGAGCAGGAGCGGCGCCCGGCCGCCGCGTTCACCGCCGAGCAGGCCTATACGCGTTATGTGACGCGGATCGCTCCGTATCTCTCCCCCGGCGGAATGCAGCCTCTTGCGCCTGATCTGAATATCGAGCTGGGATACTGCTATCATTCTCCCGCGGTAATTTCCGAGGATCCGGCCGAGGCGCGCGGCCACGAGAATCCGCGCGAATCCCGGGGGCGGCCCGGCACGCGCGCCCCGCATGTTTATCTCAGCCGGGTCGGCGAGCGCATTTCCACGCTCGATCTCTACGGCAGGAATTTCGTTCTGCTGACGGGGCCGGAAGGTGATGTCTGGGGCGAATGCGCGCGCGACGCGGTCATTCGCGAGGGAATCCATCTGGATGTCCATCATGTGGGAAGCGCGGAAGAACTGGCCGATCCGGGCGGCGCGTTTTGCGAGGCCCATGGCATCGCTCCTTCCGGATGCCTGCTGGTCCGCCCGGATGGCTTTGTCGGATGGCGCGCGCGGACATCGGAGGACGCTTCAGCGGCAAGGCTTCGCGGCGCGCTCGCAGCTCTGCGCTGCCTGTGAAGAGTAGCTGAAATCGCACGGCGAACGCTTCGCCGGGAGCAAGCGGCTTTTATGACATTTCTTCCCACATCGCTCGTCGGCTCCTATCCGCAGCCGGACTGGCTGATTGACCGCCAGAAGCTAGGGCACCAGATGCCTCCGCGCACCCGGGCCGCCGAGCTCTGGCGCGTCGCGCCGGAGTGGCTCGAGCAGGCGCAGGACGATGCCACGATTCTGGCCATTCGCGAGCAGGAGCGTGCCGGGCTGGACATCATCACCGACGGTGAAATGCGGCGCGAGAGCTATTCGAACCGTTTTGCCACGGCGCTCGAGGGCGTGGACCTCGACCGCCCAGGCTCCATTGTCAGCCGCAGCGGCAACGTAGTGGCCGTGCCGCGCGTGGTGGGGAAGATCCGGCGCCGGCATCCCGTGCAGGTGCGCGATCTGGAAATTCTCCGCGCCAATACGGCACGCCCGGTGAAAGTCACCGTGCCGGGGCCGTTCACAATGTCCCAGCAGGCGCAGAACGATTTATACGGCTCTGTGGAAGAGATGGCGCTCGATTACGCCGCGGCGGTCAACGCCGAGATTCGCGACCTCTTTGCGGCCGGGGCGGATGTCGTGCAGATGGACGAGCCGTGGATGGAAGCGCGCCCCGACGAGGCTCGCCGCTACGGCTTGGCCGCACTGCGCCGAGCTCTTGAGGGCGTCTCCGGCACGACCGCCCTGCACATCTGCTTCGGTTACGCGGCGCTCGTTCCCGGCCGCCCCGCGGCCTATTCCTTCCTCGAAGAGCTGGCGGATTCTCCCGTGCGGCAAATCTCGATCGAGACGGCGCAAAGCTCGCTCGACTGTTCCGTGCTGGCGCGCCTGCCGAAGAAGACGATCATCCTCGGCATTCTCGATCTCTCCACGCCGGATGTGGAGAGCGCGCAGGTGGTAGCGGCCCGCATCCGGCGCGCGCTGCCCTATGTCAGCCCAGACCGGCTCGTCGCGGCGCCTGATTGCGGGATGAAGTATCTGCCGCGCGAGTCTGCCTTTGGCAAGATGAAGGCATTGGCCGAAGGCGCGCAAATCGTGCGCAGGGAATTGCAGGGGAAGGAAGCCGCATCCTGAAGCCGCGCCCGCGCGGCCTTTATGGCCGCCGGCTATCCGGCTTTTTGGCCGAGCTGAGCGGGATCGGCTCCCACACGGCCGGAAATGCCAGCCCCTTGCTCCGCTGTCAGCCGGAAATCGTAGCGGATGCTCGGCAGGTTCGGCAGCGGTGACGCCGGATCGTTGCGGTTGACCGAGACGATCAGCGACTCGCTCACGCCAAAGACCGTGTCGGAATCAATATGCTCGTCCCCGGCGATGTAGAGCGCGGTGACCAGTTCGCGGCAGCCGGGCGCGCTGATGACGAAGTGAACGTGCGCGGGGCGGTAGCCGTGGCGCTTCTGCGCGCGAATCATGTCCCCCACCGGGCCGTCCATCGGAATCATGTACCCGAGCGGGCACAGGCCGCGGAGGTGGTAGCGCCCCTCTTTGTCGGCGTGGAAGCAGCCGCGCAGGTCCATCACCGAGGGATCGTGCTTCTGCAAATCGTAGTTGCCTGTTTCGTCCGGTTCCCAAATTTGAATCAGCGCGTTCGGAATTCCGCGCCCGTTCCCGTCGAGTACTCGTCCGTAGAAAACCACCTCCGTGCCCTTGCTGTGCGCGATGATGGAATCGCCCAACCGCATCTCCGGCGCATCCTGCCGGTAGAACGGCCCGAGCAGGCTGGATTTCGTGGCCGGCCCTGTGGCCCGCTTGTCGTGCAGCGCGTTCACGAGAGAGCTCATCCCCAGCGTGTCCGAAAGCAGAATGAACTCCTGCCGATGCGGCGTGCACTTCTGTCCGACCGCCGTCAAAAACCGGATCCCCTCGAGCCATTCCTCCGGCGTGAGGTCCACTTCGCGCGCGAAGTCATGGAGATGCCGCACCAGCGAGGCCATGATCGTCCGCAGGCGCGGATTTGGCGTCGAGGACATTTGCTCGAGCGCCGCGTCGGTGATCGTATTTTCGTTGATAACTTTCATGAAGCCCCCTCCGCGGCTCGTTCGCGGCCTGGGCAGCCCGCTTTCGCCGCGCCCCGGTTTTGCGGCCATCATAGCCGCTTTCGGAAAATTGTGCTTCTGAGATTGCTTTCGGAAGCCCCGCGCTTTCTATGGCCTCCTCGGGACGACGGGAATAAGGAGGTGCGAGTCGTATTCCCCCCCGGAATGAAGAATGTGCCGGCCCCGATTGACCGTCGCCTCGTGCCGGTCCGCCATGACCGGCTTCGGATACTTCGGAATGTCCGTCCCTTGCACGACGAGCCGCAGCCGCTCGCCCGTCTCGAAACGCGTTCCGGAAGGCCATATTTCAATCTCGAGCGGCACGATTTCTCCCGGCCGGATTTTCATCTCTCGCTGATGTGCGAGCACCGGCTGATACTCCGTAGATTGCGAGGCGTCGAGTTCACGATGCGAGGCCCGCAGCCAGCCGAGCGCCACCGGCCCGTCCTCGAAATGTGACCAGAACGCGAACGGCACCTCCTGGCCTGCCGCATCGAACTTCTGAATGGCCACGAACAGGTCCATGTCGTCGCCTTCCTCCGTCGACGCCCACAGCTTCAGCTTCATGTGGCCGATCAGCGCGGCAGGCTCGTCGAACATGATGTCGAATTGCGCGCGCGCTTCCCCGGTGCCTTCTCCGCGGCTGTCGTACTCGCATCGCGCCTTCCGCACAACAGGCTGCCGCTCGAGTTTCCCAGTGGCTGCGTTGAGATACAACTTCGTGTAGCGCGTGCGGGCGATGGGCCACTCGCTTTCTGCTTGCATCCGCCCCACGCAGTATTTTTCGCGGACTTCGACGCGGACCCGGGGCCAGTTCTCCACTGCCGGCGGCAGGCCTTTCAGGAAGTGGTCGAAGAACTCGCGCTGGCGTCGCACGCTCTCGGGATCGTAGTAGTACGCCCATTTTTTCCGCCCGTGCACTTCGAGCCATTTCTGCGCCGAGGCGATTTTCTTGAAGCCCTCGAGCGTCCCGCGCGTGTGCAATCCCTGGTCCGTCCAGCTCGCCACCACGTACGCGGGAACGCGGATCGTCGAAAAGTCCGCGGCCTTCGATTTCCAGAAGGCGTCGAAGAACGGATGCTCCCGGTCTTCGGCAAGCAGGTCTTCGATGCGGGTGGTGCTGTGACCCCAGCGTCCCGGCAGATAGGGCCAGAACCATGTCTCCGGGATGCCGCCGTGGCGCGCCACCTCACGGTAGGTATCCGTCCATCCCTCCCAGGGATTGATCGCCGCCAGATGCGGGGGATTGAGGGCCGCGACGCGCCATTGCGACGACGTCAAATAGGAAACTCCGGATAGCCCGACCTTGCCGTTGCTCCACGCCTGCGTCCCGGCCCATTCGATCAGATCGAAATAGTCCCGCGCCTCCTCCGGGGAAAGGAAGGTGGCCGTTCCCTGCGAGTGCCATGTGCCGCGCGGGTCCGGATTGATCACCGCGTATCCGTGCGCCACCCAATCCGCTGCGTCCGGTGCCTCGAAGGCCGTGTACGGAGAGAGCGTTTCCTGTTTCACGCCCGCGGTGGGATAGTTCTCGCTATAGCGGGTATGCCCGTGCTTGCCGTACGGTCCCCAGGCAATCAGGACCGGCGAGGGCGTTTCCTCGATCGGGCGGAACAGATCAATGTAGATTTCCACTCCGTCGAGCATCTTCACGGCCAGGTCCCGCTCCGCCAGCATTCCGCTCTCGATGCTCCGGCGAAAGGCGGGCGGCTTGCCTCCGCGCGCCTCCGGCCGGGCGAGCGGCTCGCGAAAACGGTATTGGAATCCCTCCGGCGGCATCGCTCTCTCCCAGAAAATCCGCGCCCAGCCTATACCAAAAATGGTCCGTCGCGCACGCTCTGCCCCCTGCGGCCGCAATCCGTTGATTCGAGCGGGCGGCCGCCGGATAATCCTGGGCGGTTCAATGGCTGGACGTGACGGGTTCAAATTCCTCGTCAAGGAGGCCTGCCATTCGCCGCCCATCCGCACATGGAATCGCCCTTCTTCTGCCGATTGCCTTCGCGCTTTCCGCTGCCCTCGCGAAGCGCTGATTGCAGCGCCAGCTTCCATCGCCGTTCTGCATTTTGGAGCTGCGGCTGGCTCCTGCTACAATGTTGAGTTTTCGCAGGTCCCAAAATCTCACGCCGAGGTCTTCATGGCAGAAATCCGTCCCTTTCGCGCGTACCGGTACGACACCCAGCG
>JAJXZD010000017.1 GCA_021780215.1 Acidobacteriota bacterium | reverse complement strand
TTTTTCCGCGGGGATATGCTGGATGTAGGACTCCCCAGCGTTCAACTTTTCCACTTTGGCCTGGTCCAGATCGAAGCCGGTCACATGGTGGCCCACATCCGCAAATCGCAGCGCCAGCGGCAGCCCCACATATCCGCACCCGATGATTCCGATTCGAAGAGACTTCCCGGCAAAGAACTCCGGCGTGCGCTCGGCGCTCATTCATTCTCCTTTGGCGCATCGGAAGCGGATTTCGCTGCCGAATATAATCCTGCGAGGTAACCAGTGACAGAAAATCCACTATAGCAAGAATCTGCTTGCTGACAAGACAAGGCACGCAGGCCGGAAGAGAACCGGTCAATAGGGGAAGCGGCAGCTTCGAGCGTCCGCGCGATCACCCGAGGGCCAGTGCCACCAATTCGCTTACTTGCTCGGCAATCGCCGCTGCTGACGTTAGCCCGGGAGACTCGATTCCCAGTAGATGGATGACGCGCGGAAATTCAGGGTCGCTCTGAATGATGAAGTCCGCGATTCCCCCTGGGCTTGCCTGCGTTGCGGAGGATCCCGGCCGCGGAGTGAGCTTGGCGCGAATGCCCGAATGGGCGGGGGCCAGGTCGGAGGCCTCGATTCCCGGCAGCAGCAGCCTCGTCTTTCGGGCAAATTCCTCGACCGGCTCGCGGCCGCGCTCGTAGTCGTTCTTGTCCTCGACGTAGCGCGCCGTAGGGCCCACCAGAACGCTGCCCCAGATCGTTCGGGTCAAATGCACGCCGAGGCTCAGGCCGTCGGCGTGGGGAAGAGGATAGACCAGGCCGCGGACCCATTCGCGCTTGGCGCTGGCAATCTCGCAGTAGTCTCCTCTCACGGGATAGATGCGATGCCGGGCCATTTTCGATCCGATCATCGCCGCTACTTCGTCGGCGAAAAGGCCCGCGCTGTTCACCACGCAGCGCGCCTCGATCTCCCCTGCCGCGCTGATCACGCGAACTGCGTCCGGCCCGGGTTCGAGCCCGCTGACCCGTGCCGATGTGAGGATGTGCCCTCCGCGATCCGCGGCAATCCGCGCATAGGCCTTGACCAGCTCTTCGCTGGCGATAATGCCCGTCGAAGGCGATTCCAACGCCTGAAAACCCTCGATGTGAGGCTCGCGGCGGCGCAACTCCGCACGATCCAGCATCCGCAGCCCCTCCACTCCATTCGCGCTCGCATTTTTCATCAACTCTTCGAGTTGGGGCGTTTCCTCCGGGCCGGAAGCGACCACGAGCTTGCCGGTATTGCGATGCGGAACGCCATGCGCGGCGGCAAATTCGTAAGTCAGGCGATTTCCCCGCACGCAATGGCGGGCCTTGAGCGACCCGGGAGGATAGTACAGTCCTGCGTGAATCACGCCGCTGTTCCGGGAGCTCGCGCCCAGCGCGAGCTTGTTCTGGGCCTCCAGGAGAAAGACGTCGTTCCAACGCGAGGCCAGGGCGCGGGCGATCGCGCAACCCACGACGCCGCCTCCGACAATCACCACGCTGGCGCGGTCCATGTTCATGGAGTTGTGCGGGCGGCGGAGGAATGCTGCCCACCCCTGCGATTACTGCTCATCCAGTAAGGCCTCATGAAGCTGGTCCCTCCAGTCCGGCAAGCGAATACCGAAAACGCGCCAGAGCTTTTCATTGGACAGCACGGAATATGCGGGGCGGCGGGCGGGAGTAGGGTATTCGGATGTTGTGATGGGCCGTACGGTGCGGGCCAGAAGCGGATGCCCCCCCGTTGCTGCGGCAAACCAAGGGCGGCTTGCCGGCACTCGAGCGGCCTGGTCGAGAATGGCGTTGGCAAAATCGTGCCAAGTGCCGGTCCCACCGGCCGTCATGTGATACGTCCCGCTCACTTCGCCCGCGACAAGCCCTTTTGGCCCCGGATCGGCCAGGCGCCCGATAACGGCTGCCGTGGCGCGGGCGATCTCGCGGCTCCAGGTTGGCGCGCCGGTTTGGTCGGCAACTACACGCAACTCCTCGCGCTGTGTTGCCAGGCGCAGGATCGTGAGCAGAAAGTTGCGCCCCCGGGTCGCATAAACCCAGGCGGTGCGGAAGATCAAATGAGGCGCGCCGGACAAGCGAATGGCCTCCTCCCCGGCGAGCTTGGTGCGCCCGTAGGCGCTGGCCGGATTGGGGCGGTCCTCTTCCGTGTAGGGAGAAGTCTTCGAGCCGTCGAAGACATAGTCGGTTGAGTAATGGATCAGGATCGCACTGGTTCGTTGCGCTTCCCGGGCGAGGACCGCGGGAGCCTCCGCGTTTACGAGGCGCGCGACTTCTTGATCCGTTTCGGCGCGGTCCACCGCCGTATAGGCCGCGGCGTTGACGATCGCGTGCGGGCGAACCTCGGATACCATCCGGCGGACCTGGCCTTCATCAGTAAGGTCCATCGAGGATCGGCCCAGGGCCACAACTTCTCCGAGGCGAGGCAGAAGGGCTTGCAAATCTCCGCCCACCTGGCCGTCCTTTCCTGTCAGGAGAATGCGCAGGCTCATCGGTGGGAAGGCCTGAGAAGAAGCTTGCGCAGAGGGTCCGCCATCCGCTTCATGCGCTTCATTCTACAGCAATTCGCTGCATCGCGGCCCAAAGAGGAGACGACGGCCTGTTCTCTTTGCGTCACCCGGGCCGTTTGCTTGCCAATCAACAGGTCGCGTAGTATTCTCCGGCGTCACGAGCGCAGAAATAGAAATACTGTCGCGATCCGGGTTCCGAGCGCGAGAATCCGTGCCGCGCGGTGGGGGAGCCGTCCTTGGGAATCTATGTCCTGGTCCACGGCGCCTGGCACGACGGAACCGCATGGAGTTCGGTGGTCCGCCATCTCGAGAGCAGGGGGCACAAGGTTTTCGCTCCCACGATGGCGGGGCATGGACGAGGAGCCGCAAGGAACGTCCGGCACGCCGATTGCACGAATTCCATTGTGAATTTTATCGCCGAGCATTCCCTTTCCGATGTGATTCTCGTGGGCCATAGCTTTGCCGGCACGGTAATTTCCAAGGTCGCCGAAGCCATTCCGGAGCGGCTGAAGCGTCTGGTCTTTTTCAGCGCCTTTGTGCTCCAGGATGGCCATGGCCTGGTGGACGAGGTTCCTCCCCCGCATGCCGCGCTATTCGCTGAGCTGGCGCGCGATTCCGGGGACAACACGATCATGATTCCTTTCTCCATCTGGCGCGAGAGCTTCATGAACGACGCGGACCTTGAGACCGCCAAGTGGACCTACGGTCAGCTTTCTCCCGAGCCCTACGAACCCGTCCGGGAAAAGCTCGACTTGAAGAAGTTCTACTCGCTGAAGATAGCCCGCAGCTATCTCTATTGCACCGAGGATATAGCGCTCCCTCCCGGAGAGTGGGGATGGCATCCGCGCATGTCGAGCCGCCTGGGTCTTTATCGCCTGGTGCAAATGCCGGGAAGCCACGAGGTGATCTATACGAATCCCGCCGGGCTGGCGGAAAAGATTCTCGAAGCGGGGCGCGATTAGCGGCCGATAAGTTGGCGGGGGGCCGAGGAAGCAGCGGCGCGGACCGATGCAAAGGATTGAAGCCAGACCCGAGCCGGTCGAGGTGGATCTTGCGCGGTCGGCGATTCTCGTTGTGGACATGCAGAACGCCTTCGCGAGCAAGGGTGGAACACTGGACCTCGCCGGAGTGGATGTGTCCGGCGCGGAGCGCGTGGTGAAAACGATTCACACGGCGCTCGATGCGGCGCGCCCCGCCGGGGTTTCCGTCGTGTATCTGCAGATGGGATACAAGCCGGATCTGAGCAATGCGGGCGGCGCTCGCTCTCCCAACCCCCGCAAGGAAACGGCCATGCACCTGATGTGCGCGCAGCCGGCGCTAAAGGGCAAGCTTCTAACCGAAGGCTCGTGGGATTTCGCCGTGGTGGACGAGCTTGCGCCGCAACCCGGCGACGTGGTCATCGTCAAGACGCGCTATAGCGGTTTTGCCGGCACCACCCTTGATGCACAACTGCGCAGTCGCGGCATCCAATTTCTCTTCTTTACCGGCATCGCCGCGAATGTCTGCGTCGAATCCACTTTGCGGGACGCCTATTTTCTCGACTACTGGCCGCTGCTCGTGGCGGACGCCACGATGGCCGCGGGCGGCCCAAGCGCGCTTGCGGCAACGCTCTTCAATGTGGAATCCTTTTTCGGCTGGACCGTGCAATCCGGCCAATTGCTGGCTCATCTCCAGGCGCGGTCCGCGCATCGGCCTGCTGATGCCCCGCGGCCATAAGCTGGACATCTATGGCAGCGAGACGCGCAGCAACATTCTCTCCCTCTTGTTGCAACTCTTTTCAGGCGGGCCACCAGAACGATGTGCGCTCGCTGAATCCTCCGCCGCGCCGCTTGCCGTTGGCCGCTGGCGATCATCGCAACGGCGAAAGACATGCCACCCGCGGCGGATTTTGAGCCCTTGTAGAAGATATGGGAAAATGCCCGCGTATGACTGCGGACCGATTCTCCCGAAATCTCCATAGCCGGCAGCGTCGCGGCGGGCGAAGCCATGACTGATCGTGGGCCTGTGCAAGATCACCAGCCTATCGCATACGGCGGAGTACGCCGCGTGCGGATGCGCGCCACCGGTGCCACTCTCGATCGCCTTCCTGGCGGTATTCTGCGGATTACCCCGCAGGAAGCGCTTCGCCCTTATCCCAAAGTACTGACGGACCGCCTGGCTCACTGGGCGGAGACCGCGCCGGAGAGAACCTGCATTGCACGGCGCGGCCCGGACGGCCAGTGGCGCCGCCTTAGCTATGGCCAGGTTTGGGAGTCCGTGCGCGGCATTGGGCAGGGCCTTCTCGACCGCGGTCTTTCCACGGAACGCCCGGTGGCGATTCTCTCGGAGAACGACCTCGAGCATTTTCTGCTGATGCTGGCCGGGCAGCACGTGGGAATTCCGACCGCTTCGCTTTCGCCCGCCTATTCGCTGGTTTCGAGGGACTTCGGAAAGCTGCGCCATACCTTGAAAATTCTCACCCCAGGGCTGGTCTTCGCGGCGGATGGAGTGCGCTACGCACCCGCTCTGGAGGTGACAGTAGACGAACACACGGAGGTCGTGACCACTACGGCGCCCCCGGACCGCCGCAACAGCAGCCTCTTCGCGGATCTTCTGGCCGCTGTGCCGACTGCGGCGGTAGAGGAGGCCCACGGCAGCATCGGCCCCGATGGCGTCGCCAAGTTTCTTTTCACCTCCGGCTCGACCAGCATGCCGAAGGCGGTAATCAACACGCACCGAATGATTTGCAGCAACCTGCAGCAGATTGCCCAGACATTCAGCTTTCTCGAAGATGAGCCGCCTGTCATTGTGGATTGGCTGCCCTGGAACCACACTTTCGGCGGGAATCACGACATCGGCATCGCTCTTTACAATGGCGGCACCTTCTACATAGACGACGGCAAACCCGGGCCCGGCTCGATCGAGCGCACGGCGCGCAACCTTCGCGAGATCTCGACCACCATTTATTTCAATGTTCCCAAGGGATACGAAGACCTGCTCCCTTTCCTGCGTGCCGACCGGGAATTGCGAGAGACGTTCTTTCGCCGCCTCGGGCTGATGTTCTACGCCGGGGCCGGTCTTTCGCAGCCCGTGTGGGACGCGTACCGGCAGCTTGCTCTCGAGACCTGCGGGGAACGCATCATCATGGCCACAGGCCTCGGCGCAACAGAGACTGCGCCCATGGCGATCGCCACGACCTGGGAGACGGATCGCGCCGGCACCATCGGGATTCCCGTGCCGGGCGTCGAGCTCAAGCTTGTCCCGCAAGGGGCGAAACTTGAGGCCCGTGTGCGTGGCCCGAATGTGACGCCCGGCTACTGGCGCCAGCCGGAACTAAGCCGGAAGGCATTCGACGAGGATGGCTTCTACTGCTTTGGAGACGCGGTGCGGCTGATTGATCCGGACGATGTCAACATAGGACTGCTCTTCGACGGCCGCCTGAACGAAGACTTCAAGCTTGCCAACGGGACTTGGGTCAGCGCCGGCCCGCTGCGCGCCAGGATTCTGGCGCATTTTGCGCCGTTCGTGCGCGATGCGGTCCTGGGCGGCCTTGACCGGGATTACATATCGGCGATTATCTTCGCCGACCTGGACGCTTGCCGCTCGCTTGCTCCCGAGTTGCCAAAGGGCGCGTCTCCCGAGGAGATCGTCAGCCACCCCGCCGTCCGCGGGCGTTTTCATTCGCTGCTGAAGAGCTTTGCGGCACAATCCACGGGAAGTTCGACACGCCTGGCGCGCGCCGTGCTGGCGGAGGAGCCTCCTTCGCCCGATGCCGGCGAGATCACCGACAAAGGCTCGTTCAATCAGCGCGCCGTGCTGGAGCGGCGAGCGGGGCTCGTCGAGGAGCTGTACGCTCCGGAGCCGCCCGCGCATATTTTGCGCGTCTGAGAAGCCGTGCGATTTTGGGCGAAGCTGCACGTCGGCTCCCAGCCGCCGCTTCTTTGGCGGCTGGGGCCGATCGCTCCGGGATGCCCGTCTTGTGATTCCTCGGCGGCTATCAGGAACAGCCCGAGAAATCGAGCTCATGCGGTATTACGGTCGCACCGCCAGTTGCCTTCAAGGGATTGCCGTTCGTATCCACACTGGTCGTCTGCGTGGACGGGCTGCAATCCGGCGTTCCACCGCTCATCGGTACGGAGGCGCTTG
Source organism: Acidobacteriota bacterium (assembly GCA_021780215.1). Taxonomy (GTDB): domain Bacteria; phylum Acidobacteriota; class Terriglobia; order Acidiferrales; family UBA7541; genus Palsa-295. The sequence goes on along the minus strand of JAJXZD010000017.1, from coordinate 520 downwards.
CCGCAATGGAATAGGGAACGTTTCCGGATGCCGGGGGCGCATAGGTAATCTGCCCCGCCGAAAAGTTTCCCACGCTCGGGTTGCTAGCCGGCTCGATCAGTGTGTACTGAGCGCAGTTCGTCTGCAAGGGAGCGCCCGCCGGGCAGTTGGAGTTGGATTGCAGGGCGATATTGGACTGCGAAGCAAGCTCCGCCGGGATGGTGACTTCCCGGGTGCCGCCGCCTGCCAGGGTAATCTGTTGCAGAGCGCTGACCGACGCGACAACGGATGCTGGTGCGGTGCCCGTCGTTGCCGTCACGTATCCCTGAAAAGTGACCGGTCCGGTGGGAGCTACGAGCTCCGCGGTAATGGGAATCGGTCCGAGAGCCGTGCCTCCCGGAACTCCGGTGGCAATCGTCGCATTGTAGGCAACTCCCGCACCGTTCACGGCCACGGCGACCACGTCGAAGACAGCCCCGGTAGGCAGCGGGCAAAAATTGAAATTGCCGTTGGAATCAGCGGCGCTCTGCATGAAGATGAC
>JAJXZD010000080.1 GCA_021780215.1 Acidobacteriota bacterium | reverse complement strand
CGATGTCTACGTCGGTCAGTCCGGTGATCTTCTGCGCTATGTCAATGCGCCGCTGGCGCTGGCCCCCCACTTCCAGAGGCTGGTCGAAGAACAGGCTGTCGTGCGGCGTATCCCGCGTGGCCCCGAAAAAAATGCTGGGATTGGGAAGCTCCCTGGCAATGCGGACACCAGAGAGCGCCACGGCGCGCTGCGCCCGCGCAGCCGCCAGGTCCAGGTTCTGCCGCTCTGCGAGATCGAATGCCAAGGCGAGCGTCAGCCTCCGCGGACCCTGCGCCGCGAGCGAGAGAGGAAACATCAGGCCGAAAATCGCACTGCAGATCCAGACTCGCGACTTCAACACTCAGCCTCCGCCTCCCATTCACGTTCCCCGGCCCGCGCGCGGGCCGCAATGCAGCGCCATTGTAAATGATAAATACGCGCCGGCGCAGGGCTGCATTGCACCAACGCAAATTTTCTTGATGAACAAAAATTAAGGTTTGATTCAGTTTGCAAATGTCGCCGGGATGCCGCATCATGATCCTCTTCGTGTCATTTCACGCGGCGCGCCGATTGCGGGAGGCAGCGCGCCAGAACCCGTCAAGAGGCCTGTGGGCTTCGCGTGGGGCGTTGCATGCCGCCTCCCAGGATTTCTACCAGGAGGCTTTCGAATGCGCAGGCCCGTGAGTATTACCCCGCCAACGGGAAAGCTCGGCGTGCTGACGCCGGGCATGGGAGCCGTAAGCACGACGCTGATGGCAGGCGTCGAGCTGGTCCGTCGCGGAGAATCGCTTCCCGTCGGCTCGCTCACCCAGATGGGAACCATCCGCCTCGGAAAGCGCACCGAGGGGCGCATCCCCAAGATCAAGGATTTCGTGCGCGTGGCTGAACTCTCCGACCTGGTCTTCGGCGGATGGGACGTTTTTCCCGACAGCGCCGCGCAGGCGGCCGCCAAGGCCGGCGTGCTCGACGCGAAGGACCTAGCCAAGGCGGAGAAATTTCTGAAAAACATCCGGCCCATGAAGGCGGCCTTCGATCAAAACTACGTCAAGAATCTCAGCGGCAGCAACATCAAGAAAGCCAAAACCAAGTTCGACCTCGCGGAGCAGCTCCGCGAAGACATCCGCGACTTTAAGAAGAAGAACAAGCTTGACCGCGTGGTGATGCTCTGGTGCGGATCCACGGAAGTTTTCCAGAAGCCCGAGGACATCCATAAGGACCTGGCCTCGTTCGAGAAGGCCATGAAGACCAATCACCCCAGTATCGCGCCCTCCCAACTCTACGCCTATGCCGCGATCAGCGAGGGAGTTCCCTACGCCAACGGCGCGCCGAACCTCAGTGTGGATTTTCCCGCGCTCGAGGAGTACGCCCGTGCGCGAAATGTGCCCATCGCCGGGAAGGATTTCAAGACCGGACAGACGCTGATGAAGACAATTCTGGCCCCCGGTTTCAAGGCCCGCATGCTCGGCCTGAGCGGCTGGTTCTCCACCAATATCCTGGGCAACCGCGACGGCGAGGTGCTCGAGGATCCGGGTTCGTTCAAGACCAAAGAAGAATCGAAACTGGGCGCCTTGGAATACATCTTGCAGCCCCGCGTCTACCCGGATCTCTACGGCAAGTTCACGCACAAGGTGCGCATCAACTACTACCCGCCGCGTGGCGACAACAAAGAAGGCTGGGACAACATTGACATTTTCGGCTGGCTCGGGTACCCCATGCAGATCAAGGTGGACTTCCTGTGCCGCGACTCGATCCTGGCGGCGCCCATCGCGCTCGATCTGATTCTCTTCCTCGACCTCGCCAAGCGCGCCGGGATGCGCGGCATCCAGGAATGGCTGAGCTTTTATTTCAAGTCGCCCATGTGCGCGCCGGAGGTTTACCCCGAGCACGACCTCTTCATCCAGCTGATGAAACTGAAGAACACGCTGCGGTGGATGATGGGCGAGGAGATGATCACCCACCTCGGCGCCGAATATTACGATTAGCGCCGCGGACATCCCGATCCGGCCGGAGAACCACGTTTAAGACGCGCGGCCTGCGGAAAGCAGGGAGAGAAAAAAAATGTGCACCGCCGGGTCCGCTGTTAGCTCCGGGTGGAATGTGGAAGCAAGAATCCGGCCTTGCCGGACAAGCACCGGATGACCTTCGTCTTCGGCGAGCACGTCCACGCCTTCGCCCACCGATTCGATAATCGGCGCCCGAATGAAGACCATTTCGAGCGGCTCGGACCGCAGTTTCGTAAGGCCCATGTGAATCTCGCTGGCCAACTGGCGCCCGTACGCGTTGCGCAGAATGGAAATGTTCAGAAGTCCGAGGGAGGTTTGCGCCGGATTACGCACTTCCCGGGCCAGCAGGATGGCTCCTGCGCAGGTGCCGAAAATCCCTCCGCCAGCGGCAGCGAACTTCTGGACCGCGCCAAAAAGCCCCTCCTCGGTCAATATCTTGAGGTGCGTGGTGCTCTCGCCGCCGGGAAGAATGATTCCCGCCAAGCCCGCCAGGTCAGCGGGCCGCCGCACGTAAACAGGCTCCGCGCCGGCGCGCTCCACCATCCGCGCGTGCGCCTCGTAATCGCCCTGCACGGCGAGAATCCCGATCCTCAGCTGGTGAGTCACGAGCCGTGGCCGGATCTTCACCAGCCGCGGGTTTGCAGCAGGTCCTTTTCCTCCAACTGGCGAATGTCGAGGCCCTTCATGGCTTCGCCGAGTTCCGCAGAGGCTTCGAGGACAATCTTGGGATCCTTGAAATGTGTCGTGGCCTTGACGACTGCGCGGGCGCGCAGCGCCGGATCGCTCGATTTGAAAATGCCCGAACCGACAAATACCGCCTCGGCACCCAGTTGCATCACCAAAGCCGCATCGGCGGGAGTGGCCACTCCGCCGGCGGAAAAATTCGGCACTGGCAGTTTGCCATTCTTCGCCACCCAGGAAACCAGCTCCAACGGCGCGCCGAGTTCCTTGGCCGCGCGCACCAATTCTTCCTCACCGAGCGTCGTGAGCCGCTTCATTTCTCCGATGATTGTCCGCATGTGCCGTACGGCCTCAACAATGTTGCCCGAGCCCGCTTCCCCCTTCGTGCGGATCATCGCCGCGCCCTCGGCAATGCGGCGAAGAGCCTCGCCCAGATTCCGGGCGCCGCAAACAAACGGCACCTTGAACCCGTGCTTCCACACGTGGTGCTCCTCATCGGCGGGCGTGAGCACCTCGCTCTCGTCAATGTAATCCACCTCAAGCGCCTCGAGCACCTGCGCTTCCACGAAATGGCCGATGCGAACCTTGGCCATCACCGGGACCGACACCGTATCCATGATTTCGCGAATTACGCGGGGCGAAGCCATGCGCGCGACTCCGCCCTCCTTGCGGATGTCGGAGGGAACGCGTTCGAGCGCCATCACCGCGCACGCGCCGGCCTCCTCGGCGATCTTGGCTTGCTCGGCCGTGGTCACGTCCATGATCACGCCGCCCTTCAGCATCTCCGCCAAGCCGACCTTCACCCGCCAAAGATCGTTGTTCATCAAGTCCATGTCCTTTCCCCTTTCATCAGTCCTTGCCGGCCGCCTCGGGCGGCGCGGCCCCGGAATCAGCTGCTGCAGAACGAAACCGCTCCGGATCAATTTCGATGAAGTGCCCACTGCCGCGCGCCAGCAGCGTTCCCGCTGCGTCGCGAATCTCTCCCTGGCGGAAGAGATTTCGCCCGCGTTGTTCGACCTGCCACCCCTCCACGATCAGATCGCCGCCGACCGGAACCGGCTTCACATATTCGACCGTCAGCTTCGCGGTGACCGCGTGATTTTTTGCGAAACGGCTTACCTTGGCCATCACCTCATCCAAGAGCATCGCGATGATGCCGCCATGGACGAAGCCGCGTCCTCCCTGATATTCGGGGCCCAGGCGGAATGAACCGCGGATGCGCTGCACGGCGTCATCCTGGTCGAAGGTCAGTTGCATGCCACGGGGATTTCCGCCCCCGCAGCCGAAGCAATAATTTTCCGGATTGGGTTTCAGCAGCATATCGTTTTCGTCAAATCAGGGCAACGCGGGCCGGCTCCTCCGTGCGTGCGCTGTGCTGGTGCTTGCGCATCTCTCTCTTCAACAGCTCGCAAAATATTTCGATGCCCCGGCGAATGCGCTTCTCGTCCACGCTGGCAAAGCACAGCCGGAGCGTGTTGGGCCGCGGATGCTGCGGGTAGAAATGCCGGCCGGGCAGGAAGAAAATTCCCCGTTCGCGCGCGTGGATCAGCAGATCCGCCGCGTCGAAACCCGGCGGCAACGTCAACCAGAGCGTCATTCCTCCATCGGCGCGGGTCCAGCTGGCCGAGGACGGCATGTACTTCGCCAGCGCCCATTCCATCGCCTCCAGCCGTCCGCGGAAGATGCGCTTCATCCTTTCCAGATGCCGCGCCAGTAGCCCGCGGCGAATGAACTCGGCCATGGCAGCCTGGGAGAGCTGATCCGTGTGCAAATCCGAGGCTTGCTTGACCAATCGCAAGCGCTCGATGGCCGTCTCGGGGCCGACACACCAGCCAACCCGCAGGCCGGGAAACGCAACCTTGGAAAAGCTGTCAATCTGAATCACATTGCCGGCAGTATCGAGCGCCTTCAGTGAGGGAAGCGAGGCGCCCCGCAGCCGCAAGCGCGCGTAAATACCATCTTCGATCACCGGCACCTGATAGCGGGCGGCAAGTTCCAGAAGACGACGCCTTCCGGCAAGCGGCAACGCCGTGCCCGTGGGATTGTGGAAGTCGGGAGTGACGAAGATGAGCTTGACGCGGTCTTGCAGCAACGCCGCCTCGAGCGCATCCTCGTTCAAGCCGGTCTCTCCTGTCCGCGAGGAGTCCGTTTCAACGGGGATTGGCAGCATCCGCACGCGCGCGGCGGCAAAGATCGAGATCGCCCCAGGGTACACCGGATTTTCAAGGGCGATTGTATCCCCCGGCCGTAAGAATGCCTTGCACACCAGGTCAATTGCCTGCTGGCATCCACCCGTAATCAGCAACTGCCCGGGACGAACCGGCAAGTTCTCGCTGCGCAGCAGATCGAGCAGGGCATCCTTGAGAGGACCATAGCCGTCGCTCGAGCCCAACTGCAAAATGCGGCGGCCCTCACGGCGCAGCACCGCGTTCAGGCAGCGCCGAAATTCCTCGACCGGGTAGAATTCTTCCGGCGCGTGCGCGGCGGTAAAAGCGATGGCCCCCGCCGGCACCTCCGGCATCAGCCGGCTCAGTGCTTCGTCGCCGCGCTCATCCGCGAATGCGGATTCCCAGCGCATTGCTCCACCGTATGTTGCGGGACGAGCAGGCGGGTCAGCAGGCCTGGCCGGCTTTCCGCAGATGAACGTGCCCCGCCCAACGTGCCCCCGTATCAACCCTTCGGCGTCGAGCTCGGCATAGGCATTCGCTACGGTCGTCCGATGCACGCCCAACTGGCAGGCCAGTTCGCGACTCGCCGGGATGCGATCCCCCGCACGGAGTTCGCCGGAATGGACCAGCGCTCGAATCTGGTCCCGCAACTGCACGTAAAGGGGAACGTGGCTTTCCGCCTGCAATATGACCGGGAGCATTGGCTGTATCTCAGATGCCAATATATCGCATATTTGCCTAGGCAAAAGAACCATTTTGGCTCTATTGGAAAGACGAACCGTTCCTTCGTGGAAATCCTGTTTTCAGGGGACTCGGCTATTCGCCGAAGAGCTTTGTCTGGGCCTTGCTGATAGCATCTTTTGAGTGCGACGGCTGCGGGGACCGCCTGGCTACGCCCATGACCCCGAGCACCTTCATTTCCGCTAATGCCACGCGCGGAATGAAGATGCGCAGCACATTCCCGTGCAAATCCGGAGGGATGAGCTGCACACCGGTGTCCAGCAAGTCGAGCAGGTTGTTGGGCACGATGCCCTCCAGCAACTCCTCATCACGGAAACGCAGGCGCACCCAGAGGCCATCCAGCTTGGGGCGGCTCAAAAATATTTTTCGCTCGGGCTCGAATGGCTCGGTAAACTCGCGCACAAAATAGATGGCCTTTATCTCACCCAAGGGGATTGCCCGGTGTTCGCCATCGCACGTGAGCAGGTCCGCTCCCTCGCCATGTCCGAGCAAAGAAGGATTCAGATAGCCGCTGACCGCAGTCCGGTCCAGCAAGAGAACAACGACCCGCTTGTGCGTCGAGGCTGGGGCGGCAATCTTCATTTAGGGAGATTCCATTGCGGCAGGTTGCTATAGGCTCCCCGGTTATGTTATCTTTACGCCGCGTTTTGTCAACTTATTGTTGCTTAAAGGGTTAGCCTCGGAGTAGTCGGCGATTGACGACGAAGGGACAGATCCTCAGATCGGTCTCCGCAATAGGCCTAATCACGGTTATCAGCCGTATTTGCGGATACTTACGCGACCAACGCATTGCCCTCCTCCTCGGAACATCTCCCGCTGCCGATTCGTTCATTTTAGCTTTTCGGATTCCATCTTTAATCCGACGAATGACCTCCGAAGGCTCATTTTCCGCGTCCTTCATACCTGTTTTCTCGGGGTATTTGCACAACCAGCCCGCTCAGGCTGCCTGGGCCCTCGCTCAGAGGGTCTTTTGGACTGTTGGATTGGGGCTAGCTGCTTTGACAGTCCTGGGAACCGTGTTTTCAAGGCAGGTGATAGGAGCCCTCACGATCCTCGGCGGACACCAGGCGCGATGGGACCTGGCCATCCTATTGAACCGGATCATCTTCCCGGCAATCCTCCTAATCGGATTGGCGGCCGTCGCATCTGCGATTTTGAACAGCTTTCACGTCTTCACGCTGCCGGCAGCGACACCGATTTTCTTCAATCTGGCGCTGATTGCTTTCTCGTTCGGGGCGGTGTACCGGCCCATACTGCGGCGAGTTCCCGAAGCCTGGTGGACTCCGGCTGTTGCGCTGGCAATCGCCATCCTGATCGGCGCCTTTGTGCAGCTTGCCATGCAAGTCCCGGCCTTGATGCGCCGCGGAATGTCCTTTGCTCCCCGGGTCTCCCTGACCGATCCCGGCGTGCGTGCAGTCGGCCGGCTGATGGCCCCAGCCTTCTTCGGCATGGGAGTCTACCAGGTCAACGCATTCGTCGACATGCTCTTCGCGGCGTCCTCGCGCATGCCCGCGGGGAGCATCACCTCGCTGTATGTGGCCGATCGTGTGATGCAGTTGGTTCTGGGGAGCTATGCCATCGCCATGTCCACGGCCTTGCTGCCGACGATGTCTCACCTGCTGGCTGCGGGCAGGTGGAACGAGGCGAAGCGCACCTTCGGATTTTCGATGCGCATTGTCTCCTTCATTACGATTCCCGCCTGCGTGGGACTCATCTTGCTGCGTCGGCCGATTATTCAAGTCCTCTTCCAGCACGGAAATTTCACGTCCCAATCCTCGTCGCTGACGGCGCGCGCCCTGCTGTACTATTCACTCGGCCTGCCGGCCTTTGCCGCTATCAAAATGATTACGCCGATGTATTATTCGATTCAGGATGCGAGGACTCCGGCGCGTGCCGGGGCTTGGGCACTGGGAGTCAACCTCGCGCTCAATGCGATTTTTCTTCTGTTCTTGTTTCGAAGCCTGGCGAACGGCGGCCCGGCTCTGGCCAGCTCGCTCGCGGCGTATTGCAATTTTGGCGCACTTTTTTTCCTCTTTCGGAGGCGCCACGGCCTGTTGGGTACGCGCCGGCTGGCGGGCTCTTTCCTGAAGATGGCCGTGTGCACCGCGGGGATGGCATTGGCTTCGCTCGGCGCGCTGCGTTTTTCGCATTTTGCCGAGGCGCGATACTTCCCCGCGCAGGCCGTTTTGCTGTTTGCGATGATTGCATTCGCCGTGGCGGTCTATTTTGGTCTTGCCTGGCTTCTGCGGTGCGAGGAACTGGGAGAGTTCCTTTTGCTCCTCCGAAGAGAGGAGCCGGAGATGATGAGCGTGTCTTAGAGCAGCACCTCGTGTGCCGCGGTCAACGCTGAAATGGGAAGCGGAGATAGCATCCCAGGGGGAACACCTTGGAATCGGAAATTCGCTCGTTTCTGAATTATCTGCGTGTCGAGAAAGGCTTGGCGGAAAACACGATGCAAGCCTATGCCCGGGACATGGCCAAGCTTGCTGCGTTTGCCGGCGCCCAACGGAAAGGTATAGGAGACCTCGGGCGCATCGACCTAGTGGATTTTCTCAGCACGCTCTACCGCAAGGGCTTGGACAGCCGCTCGGTAGCACGCCACCTGGTGACGATTCGCCATTTTTTCCGCTTTGCGCTCACCGAAGGCTTCATAGAGGATGATCCTGCGGCAACCATCGAGTCGCCCAAGTTCCGGCAGCATCTCCCGGATTTTCTGAGCGTGGACGAGGTCAACCGCTTGCTCGAGCAACCGGACACTTCGACCCCCGCCGGCCTGCGAGACCGTGCCATGATCGAGCTGATATATTCTTGTGGCCTGCGGGTCTCCGAGCTTTGCAGCCTGCGCGTTGCGAACCTCGAGATGGACGCCGGCTGCCTCCGCTGTATTGGCAAGGGCAATAAGGAAAGGCTGGTTCCCGTCGGGCGCGAGGCGCTCAAGAGAGCGCGCACCTACCTTGACTCGGGGAGGCCCTCGCTGCTTCGCAACGGCTCCTCTCCCTATCTTTTCTTGAACCAGAGAGGCCGCCATATGGACCGGATTTCCTTCTGGAAAAAGCTCGGGGAATACGGCCGCAAGGCTGGCCTGCGCAGGGCTTTGACGCCGCATATGCTGCGGCATAGCTTCGCCACCCACCTGCTGGATCGAGGCGCGGATTTGCGCTCGGTCCAGATCATGCTGGGACATGCGGATATATCCACCACGCAGATTTATACGCACGTTGTCGAGGACCGGCTGAAACAGGTCTACAAGGCGCATCACCCGCGCGCCTGAAGCGGTCCGCGGGAACCCGGCAAGGAGAGACACGATCTCATGCCCGACTACATGTATTTGCTGGAAAGCAGGCTTTCGCCCGAGCAGCGCGCAGCTCTCGAGCGCGTGCAGGAGTTGGCTCGCGCGCAAAATCTGAACGCGTATCTGACGGGCGATGCCGTTCGCGAACTGATCTCCGGGCGCCCGATTCGCAATCTGGATTTCACGGTGGAGGGCAATCCTCAGCGCATCGTGCGCGAACTCGAGAAGGGCGGCGCGCGCGTCACCTGGGAGAGCGAGCGCCTGCGCCAGTATGAGCTGGTTTTCGCCGGCGATGCCGACGGCTCCCTCTCCGCAGCCCGCGATGACGTCTACGAGCGCCCGGGCGCCAAGCCCGAGTACCGCTTCGGCGGAATCATGGAGGATCTGCGCCGGCGCGATTTCTCGATTAATGCCATTGCCATCTCGCTCAACGTACAGTCGCGGGGGCTGCTGCTGGACCCCACCAATGGCCTGGCCGATCTCGAACGCCAGGAGGTGCGCACACTTTCCATTCACGCCTTCACGAACCAGCCCGCTCTCCTGCTGCGCATCCTGCGCTATGTGGCGCTCACCGGCTGCAAGATGGAGTCGCGCACCCAGGAGTGGTTTGAATTGGCTCTCAATCGTGGCCTCGACAAGAATATCGCCCACGGCGACGCCGGCCAGGAGCTTCGCTCTCTGGCGCACGACGAAAATCCCGTCCCCGCCCTTCAGCAATGGGAGGCGCGCGGACTCCTGGCCGCCATCCATCCGCAACTGCAGCGCCGCAAGCCCGCCTACGACCGCTTGAATAAGCTTGCGCGCGTGCGCATGAACTACCTGGCGGCGGGACTCCGTCCCCGCTTGCAAACCGCCGCGCTCACCTACATTCTGGGCCGTTTGAAAGCTCGCGAATGCGCCGCGGCCCTGCGGGACATGGGCTTTCGCTCCGCGGAAATTGACGCTATTGCCAGCCTGGTCCCCGAGGCCCAGAAAATCGTCAAGATGCTTAAGTCCGCGAAGACGTCGTTGCCGCGCGACGCCTATTTTTATCTCGCGTCGGTGCCCGCGGAATTGCTTGTCTTCATCGAGGTGCAGTTGCCGGACCCGCGCGCCCTGTCCAAGATTCGGAACTACATCCAGAAGTGGCGACCGATGCGCCTAGCCCTTCCGGTGGCGGAGCTGGATGCCATGGGCGTTCCGCGCGGCCCCAAATTCGACTCCATCCTCGAGCATCTCTTCGAGAAGCAGCTACGCGGAAAAGCCCGGACTCCGGAAGATCGCACCAAGGCCTTACGCGAGCTTGCCGGCATCAAGGAAGCAGCCGAGAAGAAGCCGCCCAAAAAGCAGAAGGGCAAGGAAACCCAGAGCGCGGCGGCATCGGACGCAACCGAAGCGAAGGCCCATCACAGCCCGCAGGCCAGCCCGCATGCACAATCGGGAACGGATGTAGACAGCACGCGGGCAAAGCCCCAGAAGGCGAAGAACGCTTCGCAGAAAGCGCATGCCAAGCCGCACTCAGCGGGGAAACCCCGCCGGCGCTGACGGGCGCCATCAGAAAGCGGGCACGGGATGAACGGATTGCAAGCTGGGAAGCATTGTCCGGATTCGTGGCCCCTGCGCCCATGATCATCAACCGCCAGCAGCGTATTCGCGTTCCCTTGGGCGAGCTTGCGGAGTTTCTTGCGCAGACGCAACGCGCCCTTCACCTTCCCGCCGGATCCCTGAGCGTCTGCCTGGTCACCGATGCGGAAATAGCACGCTGGAACCGTGCCTATCGTCACAAGCGCGGGCCAACGGACGTCCTGTCCTTTCCCGTGGACGCCGCGCCTGCCGGGGGAGCGCGGCGGATGAGCCGCGGACGGAGGCGCGTGCGGACGCGCGGTCCGCGGGAGAACGGATTTTCGGCCGCTCGCAATTCGGGCGACACATATCTCGGTGATATCGCCATTGCTCCCAGAGTCGCACAGCGCAATGCGCGCCGTCTGGGCCGGAGCTTTGCCGCAGAGATGCGCATCCTGATCCTCCATGGCATGCTGCATTTGTTGGGCTACGATCACGAAACCGACACGGGACAGATGGAGCGCCGGGAACAACGCCTCCGGCGGAAATTTGGACTGACCTAAGCCGTGACAATCACACTCTACTCGCTCGGCGTGCTCCTGCTGACCATCGGGCTGGCTGTGGTGTCCTATGTGGAGCGCGTGTACCGGGAACTGGGGCGCATCTCCACCGGGCGGATTCACGAGCACTTGACCCTGTTTGAATCCGAGATCGAACCGCGCCTCAAAATGGAGAGAGCGCGCGCTGCCATGGCTTTCAATCTCCTGGCGCGTCTCTGCCTGGCGACCATCGCCGTCCTCACGGCGGGAGGCGTGGTCATCTTCGAACCGGAAACCTGGAAACGAATCGTTGAAGGAGTCGTCTTCCTTGGGGCGCAAGTGGTGATCGCCATGCAGTTCCTGCCGGCGCTCCTCCTGGCCACCACCCGCGGACTCTGGATCATCCCGCTGGTTCCGGTGCTGCGCCTTCTGCTGTGGGCCACCTGGCCTGTGCACGCATCACTCGATCTGCTCTCTTCCGTCCTCCGGCTCTCGGACGAGAAGCAGCGACAGCCGGCCGTGGAACAGCAGGCCATTGAAGCGTTCGTGGACGCGGCCACCGAGGAGGGCATCATCGAGCAGGATGAAGCCCGCATGATCGAGCAGATTGTGGAGTTCGGCGAAAAGCGCGTGCGGGACGTGATGACCCCCCGTCCGGACGTGGTGGCTATTCCCGCTCACGCTACGGTCGACGAGCTTCGCCGCCGGGTGGTGGAAACAAAATTCTCGCGCCTGCCCGTCTATGACAAATCGCTCGACGACATCGCTGGCATCGTCGTCGCCCGGGACATCCTCGATATTCCCGACCGAGAGGCTTCCCGCCGCACCGTCCGCGAACTGGTGCGACCCGCTCTGTTCGTCCCAGAGACCAAGCTCGGCTCCGAACTGCTGCAAGAGATGCAGCGAAGCAACCAGCAGATGGCCGTGGTGATAGACGAGTATGGCCTGCTGGCCGGCGTGGTCACCGTCGAGGACCTCGTCGAGGAAATCGTCGGCGAAATTGGAGAGGAGGACCGTCGTCCGCCCCCGGACGTGGTCCGGGAAAGCGGCGGCACCGTGGTCCTCCGGGGCAGCGTCCCGGTGGACAAGATCGCCGAGATCTTCGGAATACGGCTCGAGTCCGCCACGCAGCACGCCAATGTCTCGACCATCGCCGGTCTTCTCAGCAGCGTGGCAGGCCACGTGCCGCGCACCGGCGAAACGTTCGAGTTCGACGGGCTGCGCTTTGAAGTCCTGGAGGCGAACCAGCGCAAGGTGCTGCGCCTTCGAGCCCGGCGCACGGCCGCCGGCGCCGCATCCGCTTCCCACAGCGTTTGACGCTCTCCCGAGGCCGGCTTGCGGAGGCGTATTCTCCGGTGCTGCAGGCCCTCGCCTCAGTTTCCCTGGCCGCGAAGCCGCGCCACCTCCTCGCGGAGTTCGCGCAGTTCCCGTTGCATCTCCGGCAGGTGATGGAAGACGGCAACCGATTTGCGCCACGCCGCGTTGTCCATCGCGGGATATCCGGAATAGATCGCGCCCGGTGGGATGTCCGATGGCACGCCGCTCTGCGCAGAAACCGTGGCACCGTCGCCGATGGCCAGATGTCCCGCGGCTCCCACCTGACCGGCCAGGATGCAGCGGCTGCCCACAGTCGTCGAGCCGGCGAGGCCCACCTGTCCGCACAGAAGAGTATCTTCGCCGATCTTGCAGGCATGGCCCACCAGCACCAGGTCGTCAATTTTTGTCCCGCGCCCGATACGGGTCTCCCCGATGGTGGCACGGTCAACGGCACTGTGCGCCTGAATCTCAACGTCATCGCCAATCACGGCGGTGCCGGCCTGGCGCATCTTGTACCATCGTCCGCTCGCCTCGCGCGCAAAACCGAACCCGTCGCTGCCGACCACCACGCCGTTCTGCAGCACCACGCCCTTTCCCAGGCGGCAGTTCTCCCGGACGCAGCAGTGAGAGTGGGCGAAAAAATCATCGCCGATACACGCCCCACGATAGATGCTGACGAAGCTGTGCAGAACCGCATGGCGGCCGATTTCGACCTCCTCGCCCACAAAACAGTAGGGTCCGATGTGAGCGCCCGGGCCAATCCTGGCGGACTTGGCCACCACGGCCGTCGGGTGCACGCCGGGCTCGTAGCGAGGGGCTGGATGAAACAGCTCAATCGCGCGAGCAAAATCCAGGTAGGGATTTCCCGAGCGCAGCGCGGCGAGGTTCTGCGGGCAGGACTCGCCCGAAGCAATCAGGACCGCCGAGGCCCGGGTGGTTTTAAGCGCCGGACGGTATTTGCGGTTGGCGAGAAACGTCAGTTCGCCCTGCCTCGCCTCTTCGATCGCGGCCACGCCGGAAATGTCGAGCGTTCCGTCGCCCTCGACCACACAGTTCAGCTCCTTCGCAATCTCTTTCAGTTTCATCGCCATCTCCTCGGCCGGCACCGTTGGAAAGCACAAGCAAGCAGATGAAAAATTAGCAGGGCGAGCGGGAAAGTTCAAAGAGCACGAAAGGGCCGATTCCGCATGGCGCCGGCGCGCCTATTTTCCCAACATCTGGCGAGCGATAACCAGGCGCTGCATCTCGCTGGTGCCTTCGCCAATGGTGCAAAGCTTGACGTCGCGATAAAATTTCTCTGCCGGATAGTCCTTGGTAAAACCGTATCCGCCGTGAATCTGCACCGCCTCGCCGGCCACACGCACGGCGGCCTCGCCGGCATATAGCTTGGCCATGCTCGCTTCCCGCGTGATGCGCGCGCCAGAGGAATCCGCGGCCCGCTCGCTATCCGCGAGCCATGCGGCCCTGTAGGTGAGCAGCCGCGCGGCCTCAATCTGCAAGGCCATGTCAGCCAATTTGAACTGAATGGCCTGGAACTCGGCAATGGGCTTGCCGAACTGTTTTCGCTCCTTCGCATAGCGCAGCGAACAATCGTAGGCGCCCTGCGCCATGCCAAGGCCCAGCGCGGCAATCGAAATGCGCCCGCCGTCGAGAACCTGCAGGCTGTTGATGAAGCCTTCCCCTTCGGCACCCAGCAGATTTTCCTCCGGCAAGCGGCAATCGTTGAAGAGCACTTCGCTGGTGTCGCTGGCGCGCAGCCCCAGCTTATTCTCCTTCTTCCCGGGCCGGAAACCTGGAGTGCCCTTCTCGATGAGGAAGGCCGAGATACCATGGTGCTTTTTTCCGGCGTCGGTCACCGCCATGGCCACGCAAACATCCGCATAATGGCCGTTGGTAGTGAAGGTCTTCGAGCCGTTGAGCACCCATCCGCCGTCTCGCCTCACGGCCGTGGTGCGCGTGCCTCCTGCGTCGGACCCGGCGCCCGGCTCGGTGAGTGACCAGCAGCCAAGTTTGTGCCCTTGCGCGAGCGGAACCAGAAATTTCTCCTTCTGCGCCTCGGTGCCGAACTTGAAGATGTGGTTGCTGCACAGAGAGTTGTGCGCCGCGACGATGATTCCCACCGCACCGTCCACGCGCGAGAGTTCCTCGATGATAATCGAGTACTCCAGGTAGCCCATTCCCGCGCCGCCATACTTCTCCGGAAAAATCACTCCGAGCAATCCCATCGCCGCCAGCTTGGGGATGATTTCCTGCGGGAAATGCGAGGCCTCGTCCCACTCCATGACGTGCGGAGCGATTTCCGCCTCAGCAAATTCGCGAATGCTGCGCCGAAGCTCTCGCTGATCCGAGGTGAAGGAGAATTCCATGACGGCTCGCCTCTCAAGGGGACCTGCCGAGCAGGTCAATCTCTTATACCACGCGGAATCGCGAGCCGCGGCACAAGACGGGAAGAGCGTCACTGCCGGTCACGGAGATAGAGGGGAAGATTTCCCGGATGCCCGGCGCGTCACCGTGCTCTTCTGGAGGAAAGCAACTACAGAACCGCCGATGCCACTCCATCCCTCCGTCCCACGGCCCGCAGGACCAAATCGGCCAGCGCGCGAATCAGCAGCGGTGAATCATTGAGCGCCGGCATCAGATGGAATTCGGAGACGCCGAGTGACTCCGCCTGGTGGCGCGCCTCGATATTGATCTCATGCAGCGTCTCAATGTGATCGGTCAGAAACGCGATCGGGATGATCAGCATGCGCCGGATCCCCTGCCGGGCCAGCCCTTCGATTGTGCCGGTGAGCGAAGGCTCCAGCCATTTTAGAGGTCCAACCTTGCTCTGAAAGCAGAGCACATGGCTGTTCGGCCAGGCCCCGAGCTCTCGCACCAGCCGCACCGTCGCCTCGATATGCTGCGGGTACGGGTCGCCCTTCTTGACCAGCGAGAGCGGAAGACCATGCGCGCTGAAGACCAGGTGGACGTCGTCCGGCTCGGAAAGCCCGGAAAGCACGCTGTTGATTCGCTCCACGATTGCGGCAATGTAGTCCGGATGATCGTAGAAATGCTCGATGCAATGCACCGGCACTTTGGGCGTATACAAACGGTTCCATTCCTTCAGGCTGCTCCCGGTGGTTGCCAGCGAGTATTGCGGGTAGAGCGGGAGCAGCACAAGTTCGTCGTAAGGGCCGGCCTGGAGGGCGGCAATGGCTTCCTCGGTATTGGGATGCCAGTAGCGCATGGCCACCATGGTTCTCGCCGCAATGTGCGGCAGCAGAGCCGACTGGAGCGCTCGCGCCTGCCTTTCCGTGAGCCGCCGAATCGGCGAACCGCCGCCTATCTCCGCGTAATGCTGGCGAACCGTCCGGGACCGCGTGGTCGAAATCAGGCGGGCCAGCGCCTTGCGGGCAAGAAATGCCCCGGGGAAGTTGATAATGTCCGGGTCACAGAAAAGATTGTAGAGGAACGGCTCGACGGCCTCCTGCGTATCAGGCCCGCCGAGCTGAAAGAGAATCACGCCGATGTTTTTAGGACCTGCCATGGCGGTCGGACTGTCAATCGTTAAGATGCCACAACTCGGCGGCAGGACACCACAGAAAGTGGCTCGCTTCCATCTGCGCCATGGCTGGCCCCTGTAGGGCGGTCGGGAGTTCTCCACAGGGAATCGCGGGAGGCAGCGCGTATTGACGGACTCAAGGATTGTATCTAAATTTGTAAGATGCCTGCCCGAAAGATCCAAGTCGGCCAAGTTTGGAAAAAGAATGACAGCGGGGACGCCTTCCTGGTAACGAAGATTTACAGCGAGGCGCTCACCACCTACGCCGTCCTGCGGAAGGCCGGTTCGGAGGATGAACCGCCAGTGCGTGTCAAGGTTTCTCACACCGGTGGTCAGGCCGACCTGCCCGGATATACTTTCACCCAGAAGTCCGAGGAGTTCTGACCGCTCCCCTTGCGTTTCTCCCTCTGGCCGAAGCCCCTCCGCGGGCCATCACTGGCACGGCTGGAGCGCATGAGAGCCGTTCCCATCCCCTCCCGGCGCGCCGAGACAGTAGCGAGCCAGATCCTCGCCGGCGAACACAGGGCCCGAGTAAAACTCCTGCACGCCTGATACAAAGTTCTTCGTGCGCCCAGAGAGAACGAGATGGTACAGCACCACTGTCTTCACCTGGGCCTTGGTCGCCATCTTACCGACCTCTTCCGTCGTCAGATGTTCCAACCGCATATGAGCCTCCAGGGCCTTCGCCCGCTCCGAGGCCTCACGGCCCGCTTCGGTCTGCGGGCGCGCGCCATTCTCCCTTCCGCGAAGGTCTTCCATTTCGGACACGAGGACGTCCGCTCCCTTCGCCAGACGCACCACGGCATCGCTCGGTCCGGTATCCCCGGTAAAGACGATCACGCCATATGGCGTCTCAAACCGATAGGCATACGATTTCATTCGTGCGCGGAACTTCGCAGGCATCAGCTGGTAGTGAGTGTTCTCCGGCGCAATCACCCGAATCTTGTCGTCCTGAAATATCACGCCATCGTGGGCAATGTCGTGTGCCTCGAACGGGTCAACGAGCGTGGCTACGCCGAGATGCTCCGCCGCAAAAATACCGTATGGAATCCGGATAAAGTTGTACGCGGCCTGCACCAATTCCTGCGTTTGAGGCGGCCCGTAGACGCGGAAGGCGGGCCGAGGCCCGCGCGCGCCGAAATCCACGCTCAGAAAATCGTTGGACATGACGTCCACAAGGCCGAGAGCGTGATCCGGATGGTCATGAGTGAGGAAGATCGTTCCGATGCTGTCAGAACGAATACCCGCGCGGAGCAGCCGCCGCATCGTGCCGATGCCGCAGTCAATTAGATACGGTCGGCCATCCACAATCAGCAGGCTGGCGGGCTCCGATCGGTCTGTCTCCAGACCGGGCCCTCCGTGTGTCCCGAGCAAGAGAATCTGATCCCCTTTTCGCGGCTCTGCCGCCCGTGAATCCTGGGCTATGGATTGCCCGGGAAATGCAGCCAGAAGCAGCACGACCGAAGCCGCCAGCACGAAGGTCCGGTTCATAACGGAGCGGAGCGGCTTTGCTGTAAATCTCATCAACAGTTTCGCGTTCAGCGCAGAATTCGGATTACAGTGCGACACCTGCGAAATAAACAAAACTCCTCCTTTGCGCCGGGGTACAAAAACAGATGCGGAGGTACCGGCTCGTGGCAACGTTGCCTCACAGAGTCTACACCGGCAGCGATGCTCAGCGACATCACAGGGCCAATATCCCTCATCAGCTTGGTTTCCAATCCGACGCGACGGCCGCAGGCCGCTGCATCTACAATCCAGAAATGGAGTGCATCGGATTTGGCTCTCCCTGATTCTGTGCCGGCTATCCAGCGGAATGCGGCATATAATCCGCGCTGCCCGGTCGGCCTGCGATAAAGGGCCGGATAGCCCGCATGCAAAGAAGAATGTAAGATACCTGGTCCGACTGGAACCTTGAGAAGGGGCCTTGCATTCATGCCGGCAAGCAGAAATACCGATAGGTTGGGGCGAAAAAGAAGCCACATCCGTCGTCACCTGCTCATACGCCTGTGCCTCGCTGTGTTAGCAGGCTGTTTGGTCGCTGCGGCACCTGTATCAGCCCAGCAATCCTGCGAAAGCCTGGCCTCTCTCAAGATGCCGAATGTCACCATCACGTTTGCGAAATTGATTAAGACTCCTCCTGATTTCGATGTGCCCAGCGTTCCCGGGCGACTGGGCACGCCTCCGGGGATGAAAGTTTCAGTGCCTTTCTGCCGCGTGGCCGGATATGCCACACCGACGAGCGACTCTCATATCACATTTGAAGTCTGGCTGCCCATTCCCGCGAAATGGAATGGACTATATGTCGGCGTCGGCAACCCCGCATTCGTTGGGGCCATCGTGTATGGGAGCATGGCGAGGGAGATCGCCCACGGCTCTGCCACGGCATCCACGGACACCGGGCATGTAGACGCCGTAGCCTCCGGTAAAGTCCTGCCGAACTGGGCGATTGGCCATCCCGAAAAAGTGGCCGAATGGGGATATCGCGCCATCCACATCACCACGATCACCGCCAAGCAGCTCCTCCGTGCCTACTATGGCAGGCCCGCACATCTCTCCTTATGGACCAGCTGCCATGAGGGCGGCAATCAGGGCCTCACGGAGGCTCAAAGATACCCCACGGACTTCGATGGAATTGCGGCAGGCGATCCCGCCTACTACATGACTCACCTTCAAGCAGGCTCGGAATATCTCGGATGGGTGGCGCTTAAGGACGGAGTGAAGGGACCCGGTTACATTCCGCCAAGCAAGTATCCCGCACTGCACCGCGCTGCGCTCGATGCATGTGATGCGCTCGACGGCGCGCGTGATGGCTTCATCGAGGATCCGACACGCTGCCACTTTGATCCCGCGACCATCGGGTGCCCGGCGAAGGAGGACTATGCCTCGTGTCTTACACCGGCCCAAGTCGAAACAGCCAGGCGGATTTACACCGGCGCAAAGTTCGCGGACGGCCAGGAGATCTATCATGGTTTTGAACCCGGCAGCGAACTGAGTTGGGGCACGATGGTCGCCGGCCCTGAGCCGCCGCGGATCAGCAACGCCTTTTTCAAGAGCATGGTGTTCGAGAATCCAAACTGGGATTTCCGCACATTTGACGTGGACCGCGACACGCGGCTTGCCGACGCCAAGGTTGGCGCGCTAGTGAACATGATCAGCCCCGATTTGCGGGCCTTTCAGGAACACGGCGGCAAGCTGCTCCTCTACCAATCCTGGAACGAAACGGCGATCCCCCCGCGAAGCGCCATTGATTATTACAACAGCGTCGTGGACTACATGGGGGGTCTGGAGCACACGCAGAATTTCGTGCGTCTATTCATGGTGCCCGGGACTGGCATTTGCTCCGGATACGGGATGTTTTCGGACCCCGTCTTTGATGCGCTTGGGGTGGTTAAAAAGTGGCGCGAGACGAATATTCCGCCTGACCGGATCACCATTACCCACAGCATGGGAGGGGCGGTGGAACGTACCCACCCGGCTTGCCCTTATCCCCAGGCCGCCATTTACAAGGGGAAAGGCGACTTCTACGACGCCGCGAGCTTCAGCTGCGGAAACCCCACGTGGTGATCCGGCCGTCGTTCCTGCCTTAGGCATCCCGCGTTATGTCACACAGGGAGTAAACGTGTTTTGATGCCCCGTTTCGTAGGCAGCGGCGGGAGCGACGGTGTATACTCCGGCAACTTAAGGGTGCCGAGAACAAAGCTGGAGGAACCTATCGGGCCTCATTGCTTGGCGCCCATCGCTGACCGACAAGGAGGCGCGCCCATGACACTTCGGATAACGAACCGCGAAGTGGATGGCGTGACTGTCGTGACTCTCGATGGACGCATCGTACTCGGGGAGGAAAGCGGCGCACTGCGCGAACACGTCAAAGGTCTGCTCGGCCAGGGAAAGAAGCAGATCATCCTCAACGCTGACAAAGTCACGATGATTGACAGCGCCGGCCTGGGCATCCTAGTCAGCATGTACTCCAGTGCCAAGGCGCAGGGCGGCTCCGTGCGCCTCTGCCGGCTGGGGACCAAGTTCCGCGAGGTGCTGCAAATCACAAAGCTCCTCACAATCTTCGACGTCTACAACACCGAAGCGGAGGCCGTACGCAGTTTCTCCAACTGACTCTGCCTACCCGGCATGCTGTGAACACGCCCGCGCACTAAATCATAAGGCTGTACCTCTTCGCGTTTTTGGCTTCCCGGCCCATTGGAAGCTCGGGCTGCGCTCCGGACCTGTACGGAAGTTTCGTATGGCCCTAGTTTGTTCCCGGGCCTCATTATCTTGAGAAGCGAGGGCCAATTCAGCGCCACAGTGAATCGCGTGGATGGCGCCGCTGCTGCATTTGCGGATGGCGAAAACGGCAAAATGAACTACTTGCCGTCGGAGCTGGCGTCCCAATACATCCCGTAGTCCGGCTCCGCAACAGGTCCTTTGGGCTTAGAACAAGTCATACAAGCTTCCGACTTGCCACATCCGAACATTTGAATCGCACGAAATCGCGCAGAAACCTGAATTGGGTTACCATTAACTGTACACAGCCATCGACGGCATTCGCATGCGCAGGTTGAAAAGCATTACTGCCTGCATCGCCAAGGCGGGCGGAATCTGGTTACCGCTGTCACTCGCAGCCATGGCCCTTGTGCTTGCGTGGTGGACCCGGCATTTCCCTGCTTCTCACAATCCTTTGCTATACAGTCACCTTCAATTTACGAGCGGCATTCTTGCGTTTACCACTGCAGCAGCGGCGTTGGTAAGATTCCGGGCAACGAGCGACCGCCTCCCGCTAGTCCTTGCTTGCGGTTTTGCAATCGTCGGGGTTTCCTTGGCCGCTCCTAGTTTTGTTTTCTTAAGAACTTCGAGTTCAGACTTGGGCGGGGCCCTGAAGGACCCGATACCGTGGGTGATTAGCCGCACTTTGCTTGGCCTGCTATTCGTGGCAGCCCTTGTTGTGGAACGACGCCTTCCCACGGCGCGAAATCCCGTTCGTGAGATCGCGATCACTCTCTTCGTTGCGGTTCTGACAACAATAGTACTCGCGACACTCCACGCGCTACTGCCCGCGGATCTCGCCAGGTTTGCAAGGGGGGTCGCCCCACGCCCCGGCAATCTGTTCCCAGCAGCCCTTTTTCTTCTTGCCACGGTTCAATATCGGCGCCGCCTCGTGCGCACGACCTTTCCATCTGATTACGCACTTTATTATGGAGCTGTGTTGAATCTGGCATGCAGCCTGGCCGCAAGCCAATCGGAACACGCTCTGGACACGCCATTTGTTCTGGCAGGAGTCCTGCAGTTCGGCAGTTATGCCGTACTTCTAGGCGGGGCGCTTCTCGATGACATCCAGCTGTTTGAAAATATCCATCAGTTGTCCGTCACCGATCCCTTGACCGGCCTGGCCAACTACAGACAGTTCATCGACGCGCTCCGGCTTGAGATTGAAAGGTCCGGGCGCACGGGGCGATCATTTGCCCTGGTGCTCTTTGATTTGGATGGTCTTAAGAAAATCAACGATGTGTACGGGCACTTGGTAGGCAGCCGGGCGCTCTGCCGAGTCGGCAATATCCTACGCCTTCATTCTCGCGCGATTGACACTTGCGCGCGGTACGGAGGCGACGAATTTGCCCTCATATTGCCTGAAACGGATGCCACCGAGGCAGACGAGGCGATGGCCCGCATTTGCGCACAAGTTGCCGAAGACTCCGAGCAGCCGTCCCTTTCGATCAGTGCGGGGGTCGCTGTTCATCCAGACGACGCTGAAGTCGGAGAGGAAATCAAGTCATTGATCCGTGCAGCAGATTGGGCCTTATACGGTTCCAAACGCTTTAACATTCTGAAGTCGGACCCGAAAAGTGGAACTTAAATGATGACGTACTGTCCGGCTGCCTGTTCATGCAGTGGAAGCTGTCCATAAGTTCTCGCGATTGAATCACGAACTCACGAGGGACCTAGGGCATAAAATCTCGCTGGAGGAAATTGCGAGGCGCATGAGAATTTCGGCTCGGAAGGCCGAGAAGCTGATGTTGTCCGCTCAAGAAACTCTCTCGCTGGACATGCCGGTAGGCACGGTCGACGAATCGCATTTGGGCGACTTGATCGAGAATCCCGCCAGCCTTTCTCCAGCCGGAATGGCGATGGATACCGACATGAAGGAGCGGATGTCCCCGGCGCTGGAACTCCTTTCTTCCCGGGACGCACACATCATCAAATTCCGTTTCGGCTTAATGGGGGGGAGAGGAACACACGCTCGAAGAGGTCGGCGAGATGTTCGGTCTTACCCGCGAACGCAATCGCCAGATTGAAAAGAGGGCGCTGAAGATTCTGCGGGAATCAGTGCCCACGCAAGGTCTTCGCGAGTATATGGAGCGCGCCTCATAACCCATCCATCCGCAAGCCTGCTGACTCCCCTTGGCAACGAGCATCTCCGACATTTTGCGCTGCAGATAGTGCAGTTCTTCCTCACTTTTCGAGGCCGGGTCACTGCCCGCGCTGCCAGCATTTGGCAGCCCTTCATTTGCGTTTGTGGCCTGTAATGTCCGACCTGGCATATGGTGAGGATTATCACAGACTGGATTACACGCTTTGCGTAGAGTCGCATCACCTATGGGAGCTACGCAGCTATCTACCACTTCGCTGGTGCTCGAAAAACGATCAGGCGCAGTAATGACTCTACGGCTGAATCGTCCGACCAAGCTAAACGCCCTCACTCCAGAAATATGCCGTGCGCTGGTTCACGCTCTATTGAGCGCGGGCGAGGACAAATCCGTGCGTGCCGTGGTGCTCACCGGGGCTGGCCGCGGCTTCTGTACGGGTGCCGATATCGACTATCTCCGCGACGCGCGGGAGCGCAAGGACGGCCGGGCACTGACCGAACTTTTGGCAATTGGCAAGGAAATCTGCCTGGCGATCGCATCAATGCCGAAAGTGGTGATCGCCGCACTAAACGGACCCGTAGCGGGCGGCGGGATAGGCTTGGCGCTTTCCTGCGACATAAGAGTCGCCTCGCAACAGGCCTCTTTCATGGTTGCCTTTGGAAAACTGGGGCTATATCCCGGTTTCGGATCCACGTATTTTATGCCCCGCGTGGTGGGGTGGGGCCGCGCATCGCAAATCTTCTACACCGAAGAGCCATTGTCGGTCGCGGAAGCGTACCGGATCGGAATGATCTTGCGCGATTACTCGCCCGAGAGGTTTGAGGACGAAGTGCAAAAGCTTGCCGAACGGATCGCGAGCGGCCCTCCATTGACGCACCGCGACCTCAAGCACACTTTGATCGGCAACGCCCGGCGGGAGCTGGAAAGCGCGCTCGATGAAGAGAATCGCCTGCTGCTTAATCGCTTCCTCTCCGAGGACTGCGCAGAAGGGCTGGCAGCCTTCCGAGAAAAGCGTCCACCGCGATTTCGCGGTTGCTGAGCAGCGATTCCACAGGAGTAGCGACCACACACGAAGAGCCTACTATATGACACAGCCGGCAAATTGGGGGGTCGTGCGACGCAATCGCTAATCGAGTATGCCGTTCTCGATAGCGAAGAGAATTTCATAGGGACCCAGCCGAGGCCCTGTTGGCAAAGGCATATAATTGGCCGAGAACTTTACATCAAAACGGTTACCTGCCTATTAACGTATCGCGGCTTGCCGACGACCATAGTGAGTTCAGCCTGTGTGGAAATGATCTGATCGATTTTCAATTTCATCTTGCCAAACAATTGAAAAAGAACAGCAAAGCGGAAGAAGTGGTGAGCCGCCCAGGACTCGAACCTGGAACCCGCTGATTAAGAGTCAGCTGCTCTACCAATTGAGCTAGCGGCCCGCAAAATAGGAATTATACCACGATTGAAATGGTTCGATGGGCTCGTCGCAGCCGCGCCATTCACCGGCGCAGCGACGAAGCAATTTCCTTGGCCACCTGGCGCGCCCGGACCAAATCTCCCGGCCCGAAGGAAATCGCCGCCACGCGGGAATGCCCGCCTCCGCCATACCGCTCGCAAACCGAAGCGAGGTTCACTTCTGGCGGAACCTCCTTCCAAGGATTCGTCCCGACGGAGACCTTGGCCCGCACCGGTGATGCGCTCACTCCCACCGAGTACAGGGCCTCAGGAAAGAGATAGTAAGGGATGAACTTGTTGTATCCCTCGAGGTCGAGATCGCTCACGTCGAAGTAAATCACTCCGTCCCGGCTGACGGCACGCTCCCTCAAAATCTCGATCGAGCGCCGATGGCGTTCAAGCAGCGGCCCCAGATGCCTCTTCACAAGGGGCAACTCGATCATCTCCGCGAGAGGCACATAGGCCAAATCGGGAATAATCCGCGGGACCAAATGAGCCTCGGGAGCCGCCTCGATTACCAGCGCAAGCTGCATGGCAGGTTCGGCAATTGCCACGGCCACTTCCGGCGACGCGAATTGCGCGCCGTCAATGATGTCGCCCCAGTGGATCAATTCCGCCAATGGCGCGGCATTGAATCCAAACTTCTCCGCCGCAACAGTGGCCAGAAATTTCGTGCAGGACTTGTAGGTTGGATCGTAGAACTTTCTGCCCGAATGGTCGTTCCGGAAATGCTCGGCGTCCTCGGGCTTGAGGAATGCGCTCTGGTGGTGGTCGAACCACCAGGTGAGCCGGGGCGAGCTTGAGTACTTGAAATCCACGATGGCGTTTTCGTCGCCGTCGAAAATGCCATCCTCGAAGGGCTGCGAGGCCCGGTGAATCATGCCGGAATAGAGAAATTCCGCCTGCGCGTCGATACACTCCCGGTAAAAGCGGGAAAAAATCGCCGCAGAGGAAGCCCCGTCGAAACACCGGTCATGAAAGCAAACGCGGACTCTCAATTCCCTCTCCCCGTGCGGAGTCTCGATCAAGCCAATCCATGCCGAGCGGGATAAAGTCAAATAACATGGACGCTCTCTCCGCGCTTGTCAAGAGGGTGCTGCCGTCCCAAGCGATTGGCGGCGCCGGACGCAGCACCGCCTAGTAAATCCGATGGGAATGGCGGCCCAGTCCCGTCTTCTTCCGGAGGAGTGCCCGAGCCGGGCAGGCCTGCATGCCGGCGTGGGACCCTCCTGGCGCGAGCGATGGTCCGGCTGTCTGCCGCGGCCATCGGGAAATCCCCGTGCTCGAAGGGAAGGCGCGCCTAAGAAATGTGGCGCTGAAGGGCCTTTACGATCTGCTCTTTGGGCACCGCTCCCACGATCTGCTCCGCCACCTGGCCTCCTTTGAAGACCAGCAGCGTGGGTATGCTGCGGATGTTGAACTTTCCGGGCGTGCCCATATTGTCGTCAATGTTCAGTTTGACGACCTTGATCTTTCCGCTATGCTCGCGGGCGACCTCTTCCACGGTGGGCGTCAGCATATGACATGGGCGGCACCAATCAGCCCAGAAATCCACCATTACCGGCTGGGTCTTGCTCGCGTCGATCACATCAGACTGAAAACTTGCGTCCGTCACTGCCTGAATTGCATCTCCCATGGTTTCTCCTTAGGACGTCAACCCAATGGCTTTCCTATTGCAGTTATTTAGATGATCCCGCGGCTTGCAGGACTCGGGACCTTCTTGCCGCTTCATACAGTGTGACATAAGCCGCCGCAGAAACCTTCCAGGAATATTCCTTGCCCATTGCGTTCGCCTGCACCGCGCGCCAAGCCTTGGCGTCGCGGAAGATTTTCAGGGCGGCGCGGACACAGCCGAGCAAAACCCGTCCCTCATAGGCCTCAAACTTGAAGCCCGTTCCCTGCTGCGTGCGCGGAGCAAAGTTCTGGACCGTATCGTCCAGCCCCCCCGTGGCGCGCACGATAGGGACGGTACCATACCGCAAGCTGTAGATCTGATTCAGCCCGCACGGCTCGTAGCGCGAGGGCATGAGAAACATGTCTGCGCCGGCCTCGATCTTATGCGCCAGGGCATTATCGTAGCCGATTTTGACGGCCACGCGCTGCGGATATTTCTCCGCCAGCGCCTTGAACAGCTTTTCGTATTCCGGCTGGCCCGTTCCCAGTGCCACGATTGCCAGATCCTCCTGCAGGAGATCGCCGGCGACCTCCGCGATCAGGTCAAACCCCTTTTGGTCCGCAAAGCGGGAAACGATTCCGACCAGCGGCCGGTCCAGATTTTCTGCGGGCAGTGCGAAGGCCGCCAGCAGGTCCTTCTTGCAGACTCTCTTGCCAGCAAGGTTGTGGACGGAATAATTCTGGGCAATCAAGCCGTCCGCTTCGGGGCTCCAGGTGGCGTAATCCACACCGTTCAGGATTCCGACCAGACGATCCGCCCGTCCGCGGATGACACCTTCCAGCCCCGCTCCGTATTCCGAGGTCAAAATCTCACGGGCATACCGGCGGCTCACCGTGGTCAAGTAATCCGCAAAGATCAATCCTCCCTTCAGGAAGTTTAACTTGCCATAGAACTCGATTCCCTCGACGGCAAACAGGCTCTCGGGCAGGCCGATTTTGCGCAGCGTCGCGCGCGGAAAAAGCCCTTGGTAGCCGAGGTTGTGAATCGTAAAGACAACGGGCAGGGAGCGCGTTGCCGGATCGCGAGCGTGCTGCGTTCGCAGCAGCACCGGCACGAGCGCCGTCTGCCAGTCGTGGCAATGGATGATGTCCGGCAGCCAGATTCGTTTGGTGAACTCAATGGCCACGCGGCAGAATTCGGTAAACCGTTCCGCGTTATCGGGATAATCTCCGTCCTTATCGCCATAAAGCTGCGGCCGGTCGAAATATTCCGGGTCGCTCACGAAAAAGTAGCGCACACCCTGGTTCGAAGGCCCTTCGGCGATGGCGGGAAACCGCAACTGGTCGCCCAGGGCCACCGTCACGCTGGACACCAGGGTGGAAGTGATCTTGTTGCCGTGATACCGCGGCAAAAGAACCGCCACTTCATGGCCCAGCTCGCGCAACGCCCTGGGCAGCCCTTCAATTACGTCCGCCAGGCCGCCGGTCTTTGAGTAGGGAAGCCCTTCCGAGGATACGAAAAGAATCTTCATAGAGATCGCTTGAACAAAAAACGGTAGCGAATGGGCGAGGACTTCGTCAAGGACCCTGTGGTCCGTCCGTGCCATCCGCGAAGCCTGAGGGCAGATCGGAAATATCCTCATAGCCAGGTGCCACATGCCGGGGCGCAGATTCGCGGACCGGGCACGGGGTCGAACTCGATGAGTGAATTCAATGTGCCGATCAAGGCTGGACCCCCATCTGTCGCCCCCACATTCGTTGAGGTCGCCGGAAATCAGGCTGTGGCGCTCACAGGCGGATTGTCGAGGTCGACAATCGCAGGCGTATGTGCGGCCGGACATGCAAGGAGAAGCTCGCTGCTGTCAGGAGCGAGAGTCATTGCGTCCGTCACTTCCATGGGTGATGCCCCTCACAGCGCTCTGGCCCGAGTGAGACTAAAAAAGCTCCACCGGTCTCGTGGTTCGGACGAGCTCCCGCGAAAGGAGGCTCCAATGTTTGCTCGTATAGTGAGCATGCCTTTGAAAGCCGGCGCCACCTCGGATTTTCGTCGGGCAATTGAAAACGAAGTGATTCCTTTGCTTCGTCCCCACAAAGGGTTCGTGGACGAAATCGCGCTTGTCTCTTCCGACGGCAAAACCGCTTTCGGAATCAGCTTCTGGGATTCCAAAGAGAATGCCGAAGCGTATCAGCATGCCGGTTTCGCAGCGGTAATGAAGCCCCTCGAATCGGTGGTTGCCGGGCCTTCTCAAGTGCAACTTTGTGAAGTAACCAACTCTACTGCCCACAAAATAGCAGCAGTGGCTGCTGCCCGATAAGAGAACAAGGTTGCCACACGCGCATTCCCGGGTAGGGCTGCGGCCACCCATGCTTTTTCTCGCACCCGGCCTCCTGGCAACAGAGGATCAACGAATGTACCCCGAAAAAAGTGTCACCCCATTCCTGCTTTTAGTTTGCCTGGTTTCTCTGGCAGCCTCTGGAAGCTCCGCCGGGACGGTTACCATCCCTGACAACCACGTTTACCAGTATCGAGCGACACGAGAACTCGTTGCGCTGGTAAATGATGCCGCGGAGCGGGTTCGCGCAAACGGGGAGGCTTCCTTTACCGACTTTCGCGTCTCCGGCAGCCGCTGGCGGCATGGAGATGCCTATATATTTGTGCTGGATCCTTTGGGAAACATGCTCGTTCATCCCGATACAGCACTCGAAGGCAAGAACGACCTCAATTTGAAGGACATTAATGGAAGGCCCATCATACGAGGAATCATCAACGCGGCGTCCCCCAGTAAACCGGAAGGCTGGTATCACTACCAGTGGCCTGTTCCGGGAGAAATTCTTCCGCGCTGGAAGAGCACCTACGTGCGGCTGGTGACCGCTCCCTCCGGCAAGCGTTACATCATCGGCGCCGGCATGTACAACGATCGCATGGAAAAGCCCTTCGTGGTGGATGCAGTGATGGATGCCGTCGCACAGATCGAGAAGATGGGCAAGGCGGCTTTTCCGCTCTTCCATGATCCGACAGGTCCGTTCCTCGTAAAGGAGGCATATATTTTCGTGATCGACAGCAACGGCGTCGATCTGGTCAACCCCGCCTTCCCAAACCTGGAGGGGCGGAATATTTTGGACCACAAAGACACGCAAGGGAAACAGCCAATTCGCGAGATGCTCAGCATCGTCCAGACCAGCGGATCCGGCTGGGTCGACTACATGTGGCCCAAACCAGGAGAAAGCGTCTCCACGCAGAAATCCGCCTATGTGAGCAAAGTGAAACTGGGAGAACAATGGGTGATGGTCGGCTGCGGCGTCTATCTTACTGATGCTCCCAAATCGGCCCGCGCCACAACGAAAATGACTGCCCCAGAGATGATGGGGCTTGTCAGGCAAGCAGCGGCAGTCTTTGAATCAGAGGGCACAAACGCTTTTCCGGAGTTGCGGCGGAAAGGATCGAAGTGGTTCCGCGACGATACCTACTTTTTCGTCTGGAGCATGGATGGGAGAAGAGTTTTCCACGCAGCCGACCCCTCCATCGAAGGCCAGAGCGCCAGCGGTGTCAAGGATGTACTAGGCAGGCCATACGGCAAGATGATCCTAGAGGCGGCTGCCGGCCCTTCGGGCGAGGGTTGGGTCCATTACATGTACCCCGAACCCGGCGACATTTTTCCGGCCTGGAAGTCTGCGTTCGTGAAGCGAGTGAAGTTTCCTTCCGGGAAGCAGTACATCGTCGGCTGCGGGGTCTACAACATGCAGATGGATAAGGCCTTCATCACCGATGTTGTAAATCAGGCGGCTGCGCTTATTGCGGCCCATGGAAAAGAAGCCTTCGGCCAATTGCGGGATAAGACCGGTCCCTTCGTCTTTATGGATACGTACGTGTTCGTAGACAGCCTCGATGGCACTGAATTGGTGAATCCTGCGCAACCCAGCTTGGAAGGAAAGAACATCTTGGACCTCAGAGATGTGAAAGGCAAAGCAGTAGCCAAGGAGTGCATCGACGCGGCACTGAAAAACGGCGCTGCTTGGGTCGACTATTATTGGTACAGACCCGGAAGCAATACGCCGGCACGTAAGCAGGCCTATGTGCGAAAGGTCCAATCGGGTGAGAACACGTACGTCGTTGGCTCCGGCTTCATTCCAGAAGAGCCAGCCACGAGCCAGCAGCACCCCCGGAGCACTTCTCTATAGGAATGACCTGCCCGAGTTCCGCTGAACTGGGGACATCCTTGCCCGTTGTTACACTCGTTTTGTCAATCACTCGCCAGCGCATGGGAGACGCTCTCTGGGCGATTCAGGGTGGCAGACCTGCATACCGGGATGCTCTACTGCGCCCGAAAATGGGGTGGGCGAAATTAACCCCGGACGCGGCTAGATGGCCTGGTTCCTC
>JAJXZD010000123.1 GCA_021780215.1 Acidobacteriota bacterium | reverse complement strand
GGCGACGCACATTCCCATGATGGCGGTGATCTGGGGAATGCCCAGTGCGCTCATCACCGCGTTGTTGCGGAAAACGCGGCCGAAATCGTCGGTATCCGGAAACACGTCCTCCTGCAGCGGCAGGAAAACGCCTCCGGAATCCACCAGGTAGATCGTAGGAATGTGATTTTCAATGGCGATATTCTGCGCGCGGATCACTTTTTTGGCGGTCATCGGGAAGAACGCGCCGGCCTTGACCGTGGCATCGTTGGCGATCACCATCACCTGGCGCCCGGCCACGCGAGCCAGTCCGGTGACGGTTCCAGCGGCCGGAGCGCCGCCCCATTCCTGGTACATTCCATGGGCGGCATAGAGGCCCAGCTCGAAGAACTCGGTTTTCGGGTCTATCAGCCGGGCGATGCGCTCCCGCGCGGTGAGCCGCCCCTTGGCATGCTGGCCTTCGACGGCCTTTGGGCCGCCGGCCTGGCGAATCGCTTCTTCCAGATTTTTCAGCTCTGAGAGGCGGGCTACCATCTCGCGTTGGTTCCTGCGGAACGCAGCCGCGTTTGGATTGACGCGCGATTCGATGACGGATCCTTTCACGCGAATCCTCTCCTTACGGGCCGGGCGGAGGAGGAGATGTTCCCCGCGTCCTGGCTGCCGGGATTCATTTTTTCTGCGGCTCCCGGGCCACGCTCTGGCGGATGAAGTCCACAATGGCCTGCGTGGTGGTGCCCGGCAGAAAGACCTCGGCGATGCCGGTCTGCTTCAGGCCGGGGATATCGGCCGCAGGGATGATTCCGCCGATCAGCACGGTCACATGGCTCATACCTTTTTCCCGGAGCAGTTCCATCAGGCGAGGACAGAGCGTGTTGTGCGCGCCGGACAGAATGGACAGGCCGACGACGTCCACGTCCTCCTGGGCGGCGGCCGAGGCAATCATTTCTGGAGTCTGCCGCAGGCCCGTATAGATCACTTCCATCCCCGCGTCCCGCAGCGCGCGGGCGATGACTTTGGCGCCGCGGTCGTGGCCGTCGAGCCCCGGCTTGGCGATCAGCACGCGTATCTTCTTTTCCGGCATCTGGATGCAAGAATACTTCAAAACCGGCGAAAATGGATTGCGGGAAGTGGAATTTTGGCCGCCGCTAGGCGATGGCGGTTTCTTCGTACACTCCGAAGACATCGCGGAGAGCGCCGCATATTTCGCCGAGTGTTGCGCCCGCCTTCGCTGTCTCGTAGAGGAAAGGCATCAGATTTTCTCCGCCCGCGGCGGCCCGCCGCAGATCCCTCAGGCGGCGCTCGGTTTCTTCGCCGGAACGCTCCGCGCGGAGCTGGCGCAAACGCTGGGCCTGGTGGGAGGCGACGGCCTCGTCAATGCGCAGAATTTCGATGGGCTGCTCCTCGGTGAGGCATTCGTTGACTCCCACAACGATCTTTTCCTTGCGGTCAACGGCCTTCTGATACTGGTAGGCGGCGTCCGCGATCTCGCGCTGTGGGTAGCCCCGTTCGATGGCCGCCACCATGCCGCCGAACGCGTCAATCTTCTCGATATAGTCCTTCGCGCCGCGCTCAATCTCGTTCGTCAGAGCCTCGACGAAAAACGATCCGCCGAGCGGATCCGCCGTGCCGGTGATGCCGCTCTCGTGCGCCAGAATCTGCTGGGTGCGCAGGGCGAGGGTCGCGGCGGATTCGGTCGGCAAGGCCCAGGCTTCATCGAGGGAATTGGTGTGGAGAGATTGCGTCCCTCCCAGCACTGCTGCCAGGGCTTGCAGCGCCGTGCGGGCCACGTTGTTGTACGGCTGCTGTGCCGTCAGAGAACAACCGGCGGTCTGCGTGTGGAAGCGCAGCGCCCAAGAGCGCGGATTCTTCGCGCCGAACCGCTCGCGCGCCGCATGGAACCAGAGCCGGCGCGCGGCGCGGTATTTGGCGATCTCCTCGAAGAAATCGCTGTGCGCGTTGAAGAAGAAGGAGAACCGCGGGGCAAAGTCGTCAATCGCCAGGCCGCGCCGCAGGCAATCCTCGGCGTATTCGATGCCGTCGCGCAGAGTGAACGCCAGCTCCTGGATGGCCGTCGAGCCGGCCTCGCGAATGTGGTAGCCGCTCACGGAAATCGGATTGAATTTCGGCGTTTTCCGCACTCCGAATTCGATGGTGTCCGTCACCAGACGCATGGACGGCGCGGGCGGGTAGATGTACTCCTTCTGCGCGATATATTCCTTGAGGATGTCGTTCTGGATCGTGCCGGACAGATGTTTCCAATCGCAACCTTGCTTTTCGGCCACCGCGAGGTACATTGCCCAAATGGCGGCGGCCGGGGCGTTGATGGTCATCGAGGTGGTCACCCGGTCCAGGGGGATCTGGTGAAAGAGCACCTC
Organism: Acidobacteriota bacterium; assembly: GCA_021780215.1. GTDB lineage: Bacteria > Acidobacteriota > Terriglobia > Acidiferrales > UBA7541 > Palsa-295. The sequence continues at coordinate 27,525 of JAJXZD010000123.1, read as the reverse complement.
CATGTCCGCAAGAGAAGAGATGGCTACGCCGCACTTTCCCACTTCGCCCTGCGCAAGAGGGTGGTCGGAGTCATAGCCCATCAACGTGGGCAGGTCGAAGGCGATCGAGAGGCCCGTCTGACCCTGGGAGAGCAGGTAGCGCAGGCGGCGGTTGGTCTCCTCCGCCGTGCCAAAGCCTGCAAACTGCCGCATGGTCCACAGCCGCGTCCGGTACATCTGCGGATGAATGCCGCGCGTAAAGGGCGGATGGCCGGGCAGGCCCAGATCGCGCGCCGGGTCCCAGCCGGGGAGGCTGGCTTCGGTGTACAGCCGCTCGATGGGATGGCCGGAAATGGTGGTGAATGCAGCGGCGCGCTCGGCGGACTTTGCAAGGGCAGGGGCGAGAGTGCGTTCCTCCCACTCGCGCAGCCCGCGAGGAATCTTCCCGGAAGCGTCGCCCTCCGACGCTGCCCCAGGATTCTGCGTGCCTTCGCCCCGCATCGAGCGTTCCTCCGCTAGTGCCCGGTTTGCGCGTCCATGCTCAAGTCGCCGGGAATGGCGGGCGCGTGCGAGACGGAGCCCCGCAATGCGTCCGCGAGCGTGATGTTGTGGACATCGAGGGTGCGCCCCATGGCTTGATTGAAGGCGACCGCTGCCTCGATCAGGTTGATGCGGGCGCGCAACTCCGTTCCCTCGGCGGCGATCATGTCGCGCTCGCGGAGCACGACGTTGTAGGCTGTCGAGGACCCGAGCTCGTATTTCTTCTTCTCGTCAACATACGTCTGCTGGGCAAGGACGCGCGCTTCGTCCGACGCAGCGACGGTCGCGCGGTCCTGCTGGAGGGCGATCATGGCGTTGCGGACGGCCAGAACGATCGTGTTCTGAAGCTGGCGGTAGGAGGTTTCCTGCTGGCGCTCGTTGAGCTGGGCGGTGGCGTTTGCCGCCTGCGCCGCACGGTTCCGGATCGGCAGGGTGAGGTTTAAGCCTCCTTCATAGGTCGGATAATTGTTGTTGATCATGTTGTCCAAGCCGTAGCCGAGGCCCACGGGAAAATACACGACCTGCTTATTCGCGCTGAAGAATCCGCAGTTTGCGACGCAGGCGGAGCCGGTCCCTCCCAGGCCCGTTTCCTGGAATAAGCCAAAGATACTGAGCTGCGGGAGCAACGCATTTTTAGTGGCTTTGATCTCGACCCCGGCGTTTTTCAGGTTCATTTCCGCCTGCTGGATTTCCGGCCGCTTCTTCCAGGCCTCGTTGACCGCATCTTGAATCGGAATGTCCTCGGTAACATCGGGAGTAAAGATCGCCGTGGTAGGAACAATCTCCACGCCTCGCAGCGGCTCGGCAAGCGGATCCTTGGTGATGTCGTTCAGCAGCACAGTCTCGTCCTGAAGCTGGATGGTTTGCGCGATGATCAGGTTCTGCTGGTCGGTTGCCAGCTGGGACTGGGCGGTGATCACGTCCAGAGGCGCCATGGTCCCGATGGCGAGTTGTTTTTTATTGTCCTCGTAGAGTTGGTTCGACGACTTGACGGCCGTCTGTTCCACACTCACATTCTCCAGGGCGTAGACGAGTTCCCAATAGTCATTGGATGTTTGCGCGACGGTGGCCATGACTTGCTGAGCCAGCTGGGATTCGCCCACGCGGACGGTGTTCTTCGCCTCGATGATGTAGCGCGTGTTGGGGATTTTCCCGAACCCGTTGAGAAGGGGCTGGGTGATTTGGACTCCGAGCGTGGATTGGTAATACGGGTTGAACAAGTTGAAGCTGAATCGCGCTGGCTGGGCCGCAAAATTCGTGTCGAAATTCACCTGAAACTGTGTGCCCGAATAGAAATTCTGCGAGTAGCCATAGTTGTCGGTGTAGTAGTGCTGCACAAATGGATAGGGTGCGCAAAGCGTGCCAAGCGGACATGGTACGCCGGAAGCTTCGAATGGGTTGTTGACGGGCGTGGTTTGTTGCTCCATGGTGAACTGGCTGGTGAGCAGCGGGTCGAAGGAGGCGCGGCCGTTGGCTCCCGATTTTGCCAGGAGGAGGTTGGCTTCATCAAGCCACGGGGTGAACCTCTGCACCGCGATGTTCATATTGTTCTCGAGGGCCAGCGAGACCGCGTCCTCGAGGCTCAGTTCCAATTTTCCATTGTGGATGAGTTGCTCGATCCGCGGGGTGTTGATCAGCGTGGCCGGCGGTACGGTTTTCTGCTGATAAGGTTTTATGATGTTGGGAAGCCAACTCGGGCCCTTCGAATAGTCTCGCCCGAGGCCGAAATTCAAGTGGCGAACCGGCGCCACCGGAGGGGCAGCCGACTGCCCTTGGTTCGAGGGCTCTCCCTGTTGCTCCGCGGGGAGTTGGGCCGTCTGCCCTTGGGGTTGCGCGGATGGCGCGGAGGTCCCGGATGGGGCTGTGCCCTGGGACTGCGCGTAAACGGGCGTAACAAGCAACGAAGCCGCCGTCAACAGCACCATCGCGGCATGCGCTAGCCTTGCAATCATCGTGTTCGTCCTCTCGAAGGGGTTTCGTTTGGCAAAGTTCGTGCAGAACCCCAATCTATTGAAACGTGACGGGGTGGCAATATGTTTCAGAAACAATCTGCTTCCATCGAACGGCGCCCCCACGCGCTGCCGGAAATTCGGCACTCACGGGAACAGGTTGGGCGCGGCGGCCTTCCGGCCGGGAGGTCTTTCGGTGCAGACAGCCTTGTGGACGCTCGAGTCTGGCATCGCGCCTTCCGGATGACCATTGTACCCCGGGGTAAGAGACAGGAGCTCCCAAAAGTACCCTCCCTGTGGCATTAGCGCTGATCAGGAAATCGGCCCCTCATTCCAAGGAGTGCCCAAGGCTATGCGTCGTGTGGGCCGGTGATGCAAACCACGTCAGTTGGTGACATAAGCTACAGAATTGTCGATTCTTGCGGTGCAATCTTGTTGCGGAGGCGCAGTAAAATGCGATTTCGACTTTCCGTTCGTAAACAGACGAAGACTCCGGACATTGGTGGAATGCGCGGGACTCGCAGAAAGATATTCGCGACCCTGGCCTTGATGATGACTACGAGTCTGCTATTTGGGTGCGCCCCCAAGCACGATGATGCCTCCCTGACCGCAGACATCCAGTCTCGCTTTTACAATGATGCAGGCGTAAAAGCCTCCAACATCCAGGTCGCTGTAAATTCCGGAAGGGCGATTTTGACGGGCACGGCCCCCTCGCAAGAAGTCAAGGACCGTGCAGTCTCACTCACCGGCGGAACGCCGGGAATCTCGTCCGTCGAGGACAACATCACAGTAGCCGCCCCGGGCCTTTCCACCGCAGCGGCGGCACCCGCTGTTCCCGCGCAGCCTAAAGCGGCGGAAACACGGCGCAAGGCAGTCCGCCCGAAAGCCGAGGCGGCTGCGGGCGGGAAAGCGCCATCGTCAACAGGTACGGCGCCGCCGTCTGCGGAGCAGGCGCAATCCGCCGCTCCGGCAGCACCCCCTGCGCCACCCCAGCCTAGAAGCATTACGATCCCCTCTGGGACCCACCTGTCGGTGGCAATGATCGACTCGGTCGACTCGTCGAAAGACCAAGCTGGGAAGGTTTTTCGGGCATCGCTGGATGCCCCAATCGTCGTAGATGGGGAGGAAGTGGTCCCGGCAGGGACAGATGTTTCTGTCCGGCTCGCGACGGCAAAGGCCGCGGGCAAAATAACAGGAGCAAGCGAACTTGAATTGCAGCTCGTGAAGATGGTGGTGGGCGGGCGCACCTATCCCTTGGTCAGCGACTCGTATGTGGCCAAGGGGAAGTCTCGCGGTAAAGAGACAGCCACCCGTGTCGGGGCAGGCGCTGTCGTGGGCGCCATTGTGGGAGCCATTGCCGGGGGAGGAAAGGGAGCGGCAATCGGCGCTGCGGCTGGCGCCGGAGCCGGAACAGCCGTGCAGTTGATCACACGAGGCCAGCAAGTGAAAGTGCCCGCGGAAACCCTGCTGGACTTTGAGCTTCAGCAGCCGGTTGTCGTGATCAAAACCTAGAAATGAGCTTGCACGGTCCGTGCCGCGGCACAAAATTGAGCCGCTCTTGAAGCGAGTCCTTGCGTCTGCGGGTTTCCGGTCCCGCCAGGCGAATTGGGACTAAAATGCCTGAACCAGCATGTTCGCTACGTTCATCGGGCAGGCCCCTTCCGGCGCGGAACTGACAGCGCTCATCGTTGTTGCCTCGTTTTCGGCCGGCCTCAACGCTTACGCGACGGTTGCCATGCTGGGGATTCTTTCGCGCGCAGGCGCGCTGGCACTGCCGCCGGCCCTCCATCTTGTCGCGAATCCCTACGTGATTGCCGCGTGCGCAGTCCTGTTCCTGGCCGAATTCGTCGCGGACAAAATTCCCGTCTTCGACCTCCTGTGGAATGCGCTGCAGACATTCGTCCGCGTACCGGTTGCGGCGGTGCTGGCGTATGGGGCGACAGAGCATCTGCCGCAAGGCGAACAGCTCCTCGCGACGTTGCTGGGTGCCCTAATCGCTCTGGCAGCCCATGGAGGAAAAGTGGCCGCCCGCGCGGCGGTGACACACTCGCCCGAACCTTTCTCCAATTCTGCGCTGAGCTTGGGAGAAGATGCGCTCGTCATTTTTCTGACGTGGTTCGCGACACGTCATCTCTATGTGTCTGCGTTTATTGTTTTTGTGATGCTCTTGTTGATTGTATTCACGATGCGCTGGGTCGTGCGGGCCATGCGCCAGCTTCTCGGGAGCGCAGGAGAGGCGCTGCGCCCCCATCCCGCCCGCTGAAGCTTACGGCCGTATCTTTTCAGCTATCAAGTTGACTTTCCGCGTATCGGGGTACAAGCTGCACTCAACCGGGCCCTTTCGAAGCGGAAAATCAAGGAGGCAACCATATGGGCATCCTCGCATGGATCGTGGTCGGGCTCATCGCAGGTTGGCTTGCAGGGCAGGTCATGAAGGGAGGAGGGTACGGCATTTTTGTCGATATCATCCTCGGGATACTCGGCGGCATCCTTGGGGGATGGATTTTCGGGATGCTGGGGATTTGGCACGGCGGGGGAATGATTGGATCGATTATCGTCGCGTTTATCGGTGCGGTGATTCTCGTTGGAATCACGCGACTACTGAAGAGAGCCTGAAGCCAGCCGGCTGACGGTTCGCGGTTCGGTCACTGCATGCAGATTCGGCACCCGTGGGCGAGATAGCAGCGGTGGTGTGCTTTGCCACGGGCCACGAACTCCTGGTTCATCCGACTGCGCGACATTTGCTCTAATTGTCCGATATTTCCTGCCAGGCTTGGGACTTGACCTCGCGTGGTAGAATCCGCCGCAACAGAGTTCTTCCGGGGGCGCTTATGATTTCTTCGGTCGAATCCAACGGCTTGCGCTTCGATATGTTTACCGCCGAGGAGCGCTTCCTCGCGCCCAATGCCGTGCTTGTTTCCGCCCGCACGGACGCCGTGTTGATCGACTGCGGTTTTGTAAAGAGCGACGTCGAGAAACTGCTCAGGCTCGTGAAGGATAGCGGTAAGCGGCTGCGCACCATCTTCATTACGCACGCACACCCCGATCATTACGGCGGCATCAATGCCTTCGCGGAGGCCTTCCCTGAGGCTGTGTTCCTGGCCCGTCAAGGCGTGATTGACGGCATGCTCGAATGGCCCGCGAAGCGCGTGCACTGGCAGGACATGTTCGGCAGTCTGCTACCGGAGGGCGATATCCTCTATCCGAGGCCCCTTTTCGGAAAGGTGGCGTATCTCGAAGAGCACGAGATAATTTTCATTGATTTGCCCGTTGCCGAGACGGTTCACTCCACAGCTTTCTATGTGCCATCCGCGCGCGCCCTGGTCGCAGGCGATATTATTTTCAATCGCTACCATCTCTACATGGCGGATACGAACAATCCAGACTCCTGGATCAGGGCAATCGAGCAGGCGCGGGGCATTGGTCCTATTGATACGATTTTCCCTGGCCACGGCAAGTTCGGCAGAGTAGAGATTTGTGCGGAGGCGATCAGCTGGCTGAGGGAGTATCGTGAGGTTGCGAAGCCCGGCGTCCATTTCACCGCCATCGCCAGGGAAATGATGCGGCGTTATCCGAACCATGGCCTGCCCATCCTGCTCTGGCTCACGCGTGGCCCCGGCTTCGGCACCGCCGGAGCCAGGGAAATCGGCGTACCTGCCGAACTGCTGGGCGGCTAAGAAGAGCATTCAGAGCATATGCAAGACATAGGGTACTTTTGCTGATCTGTCATGTCCGGATTTGTCCATTCATCGGCTACTGCCCACGAATAGAGTGAAAACTCATTTCGCCGAATGATGCGGAACTCGGACAGGCGGGAAGAAAGGAGAGAGGCGCCTGGCAACGTCACAAGCGCCTCCTCTACTGCGTTAACGTAAACCGTACCTCACTGGATCACCTCCTTCTCGGCAGGGATGCCGATGGCGACCGGAATGTCGCGTGATGCGAGTATAACGCGGGTTTGCAGAGATAGCAGAGCAAGTCTTTGGATGTCCCTGCTGAGTCGGCTAACAGGACAGAATCGTCCGCGGAACACAGCTCATAGGCCCGGATTCGGATGGCGCGTTGACAGAAGGCGCTGCCCGGCTCTACGATTCGGACGGTCCAATCGGACCTCCCATGCGCGCATACTGGTTCTTCGCTCCCCATACCCGGGCTTTGTCTGGCAACGAAAGAGTTCACCCGCTCCGCCTGCTTCGCGCCTGTATCGTTCTGGCAGCCATGCTTCTCACATGCGTGCCCGCGCACGCGCAGTCGCCCGATCAGCTGCAGGTTCATGGCTATGTGACCGATGCGGCTGGCGTGCTGAGCCAGGCGACGCGCGACCAACTCACACAACTCTGCACCGAGGTGGACCAAAAAGCGCAGGCGCAAATCGCCGTGGTCACCGTGCAATCGCTGGGAGGGCAGCCGATCGAGGACTTTTCGATCAGTCTGGCTACCCGCCTGGGCATCGGCCCGAAAACCACGAACCGGGGCGTCCTGATTCTCCTGGCCGTGGGCGACCACCGCTATCGCATTGAAGTAGGCTACGGCCTCGAAGGGATACTGCCCGACGGGAGGGTCGGCGGAATCGGCCGCGAGGCGGTTCCGTATTTGCGCGCCAACAACTACGACGCAGCGTTGCTGCTGATGACCCGGCGTGTGGCGGACATCATCGCAGCGGACCGTGGGGTCACGCTGTCTGGTACGCCCCCTCCGGCCCCGCCTGAGGACAATCAGCAAGCCCCGGCCCTGCCCTTGATTGTTTTGCTGGGGATGGGAATATTTTTCATTTATGGTTTGGGTCGGATGCTCTTTGCTGGCCCAACACGGCGCTCGGGTCGTTCCGGCCGTGGATGGTGGATCGGGCCGATGATAGGTGGGGGCTTCGGCGGAGCGGGATGGGGAGGGGGCGGGGGTGGATTTGGCGGCGGTGGAGGCTTTGGTGGATTTGGCGGCGGGTCGTTCGGCGGCGGGGGTGCAAGTGGCAGTTGGTAGCAAGGGAGCGGCGGCGCGTTTAGCGCGGCTTCCTGGCAAGGGGTTGACGGCATGGAAGTAAAGCTCAGCGAATTGGTAAAGCGCCTTCGCGAGGCGGCGGGTGAGAATCTGAAGGCGGTGGTACTCTATGGTTCGGCGGTCACCGGTGAATTTCTGCAGAAGCATTCGGACCTGAATGTTTTTTGTCTGGTGGAGCGGGCCGGCTCCGCCGAATTGGAGCAGTTGCACGCCCCCGCCGAATGGTGGATGAAGCAGGGGAATCCCGCGCCGCTCATTTTCACCCACGAGGAGCTCGCTCGTTCAGCGGACGTCTTCGCCATCGAGATGCTGGACATGAAGAGCCGGCATCGGATTCTGTTTGGCGACGATTTTCTCAATACGTTTGAGGTCCCCATGGCCCTGCACCGGATTCAAGTGGAGCGCGAGCTGCGCACGGACTGGCTGCGGCTGCGCCAGGCCATTCTGGCTGCGCCGCGGAAGAAGAAGGTGCAGATTGGGATCATGCTGGCGTCGGTGGCGGCTTTTTGCGCGCTGTTCCGCCACGCACTGATCGCGCTGGGGCAGCCGGCTCCGCAGACCAAGCGGGAAGCGGTGGCCGGCGCCGCCGCCCTCACCGGTGCGGATCCCTCCGGTTTCGACGCCGCCCTGGATTTTCGGGAAGGAAAGCGCCAGCTGGGCCAAATTGATGTCGAAGCGGCGCTGCATGCGTATCTCGAATTCGTGGAAGTGGTGACGAACGAGGTTGACCGGAGGCTAGAGGCATCCTAGCGCGCGGCGAAAGGGTCCCGGACAGCGGGAATCCCGCGGGGCCCCGGGGGAAGATGCGTTTCGGCTCGTAAAGGAGGCGTCTTGTGAAGCGATTCGGCGTGGTCGTGGCGGTCGTTGTGGTTCTCGCGCTGTTGCTGGGCGGCATGTATGTCTCCCGCCGGAACCAGATGGTGATGCTGAATGAAGCGGTCAAATCGGAGTGGGCGCAGGTGGATGTGGTGTTGCAGCGCCGGGCCGACCTGATTCCCAATCTGGTCGAGACCGTCAAAGGCTACGCCGCGCAGGAGCAGACGGTCTTCGCCGATGTGGACAAGGCGCGGACGCAGTACATGAACGCGCAGACCCCCACCGACAAAATGGCGGCGAGCAATCAGCTCTATGGCGCCGAGATCCGCGTCCTGGCCCTGGCGGAGAATTATCCGCAGCTGAAATCGAATGAAAACTTCCTGCGGCTCCAGGATGAGCTGGCTGGAACGGAGAATCGAATTGCGGTGGAGCGCAAGCGCTACGATGATGCCGTGCAGGCCTACAACACCTATATTGGGCTCTTTCCGAACAATATTTTTGCCGGATGGGCTGGTTTCCAGCGCAACAACGCATATTTTGAGGCTCCGGAAGCCGCCCGCGAGGTTCCCAAGGTTCAGTTTCCGGGCCCGAGCCGCTGAAAACAGGAGGCCGGTGAGCGGGACGCAAGGGATTGCCAGCAATGAGCAGCAGCAGCTCCGCGGCTTGACCCGCGGCGCAACCACGAGGTAGGCTAGGTTTGCAACGATTGAATCTAGATGAAACAGACCATCCGAATCGCTGGAGGCGTCAGCGAGTTTTTCGGCACCTTGGATGAGAATCTCAAGCTGTTTGAGTCCTCGCTGCGCGTCACCACCAGCCTCAGGGACCAAGACCTGGAAATCGAAGGCGATCCCGATCAAGTGGAGCGCGCCACTCACATCGTGGAGGCTTACAACGATCGGATCCGCGAAGGTCGCATCCCCAGCAGCCAGGAAGTGAAGGACCTGTTGCGCGCCGCCACCGCTGAGGCGGTGCCCGCGCTCCGCGGCGCTTTCTCTCCCGCGCGGACGCGCTTGCTCGGCAAGAAGACCATCGCGCCCAAGAGCCCCAACCAGCGGCTTTACATCGAAGCCCTCGAGACCTACGACATGGTGTTCGCCATCGGACCGGGCGGCACGGGCAAGACGTACCTCGCCGTGGCCATGGCCGTTTCCGCGCTGCTGTCCAAGCAAGTGAACCGGATCATTCTGGCGCGGCCGGCCGTCGAGGCAGGCGAGCGCCTGGGCTTTTTGCCCGGGACGATCCAGGAAAAAGTGGACCCCTATATGCGCCCGCTCTACGACGCGCTTCACGACATCCTGGAAGCCGACCGGCTCGAGCGCTATCTGGCTAAGGACATCATCGAGGTCGCTCCGCTGGCCTTCATGCGAGGCCGCACGCTGAACGATTCTTTCGTCATCCTCGACGAGGCCCAGAACACCACCAGCGAACAAATGAAGATGTTTCTGACGCGCCTCGGGTTCAATTCCAAGGCGGTCGTCACTGGGGATGTTACGCAGATTGACCTGCCCGATACGCGCCGGTCGGGGCTGATCGAAGCCCTCGAGGTGGTGAACAGGATCGAGGGCATCGCGCGCATCTACTTCGACGAGCGCGACGTTGTGCGGCACAGTCTGGTCCAGCAAATCATCAAGGCGTATGACGAATATGCCGCCGGACAACCGGGAGCCGCTGGCGCTCCTCGCGCGACGCGGAGCGGCTGACCGAAAGGCCGCCGTTGCCGCTCCCCACGGGAGACCTTCCACATCTCTATGAGTAACGCCGTCGAAGAATGGGCCCTGCAAATTCGTGCCGGTGATGTCCGGGCGGTGTCGCGCGCGTTGTCCGCGGTGGAAAATCGCACCGGGGACGCGGAGGCCCTGGTGAAGATCCTTTTTCCCTTTACGGGGCATGCCTTTGTCGTTGGGATCACGGGTGCTCCGGGAACCGGGAAAAGCACTCTTACGGACTGCCTCGCCGCTCATTTGCGTTCTCAAGGCAGGACCGTCGGAATCATCGCCGTGGATCCCTCGAGCCCCTTCACGGGCGGTGCGATTCTAGGCGACCGCATTCGGATGCAGCGCCATGCCTCGGACGAAGGAATTTTTATCCGTTCGATGGCCACGCGCGGCTATCTGGGAGGACTCGCGCAGGCCACGGGCGATGCCGCGCTGCTTCTCGATGCTTCCGGCAAGGACGTGATCCTGATCGAGACGGTCGGCGTAGGGCAGGGCGAGATTGAAATTGTTCGCCTCGCCGATTGCACGCTCGTCGTGCTGGTCCCCGGAATGGGCGACGACGTGCAAAACCTCAAGGCCGGCCTGATGGAAATCGGCGATATTTTCATCCTCAATAAATCGGACCGCGAGGGGGCGGCGCGCTTCGAGCAACAACTGCTCGCCGTTCTGCAGCTCATGCCGGACCATTCGGGCTGGATTTCTCCGGTGGTTCGGACGGTGGCCACGGAGGATTCGGGCGTTGGGGAAATACTGCGCCAGATTGAGCTGTTCCGCGTGCACCTGGAAAGCTCCCCGGGCCGGCAGGCGCGTGACGCGGCATACTGGAAGGAATGGCTGGTCCGCCTGCTCGAGACACGACTGATCGAGCGCACTGTCGGCGGGAAGGTGAGCGAGGAGGAGTTCAGCCGGCTCGCGGGGGAAGTGGCGGCGCGAAAGAGAGATCCGTACACCGTGGTAAACGAGATTCTGGCACGCGCGGACCTGCCATGATGCAGCACTCGTCCTCGAACGCGAAGTTTGCCGCCCTTGACGGCGGCGGCGCGACTCCGTATTTTGTGAATCGCGCTCCTGTTCTGTGTCCGTCCACGATTCCACGCAGGCTGCGCCTGGGGACTTGCGGTTGAAACTCGGAGACCTGGAATTCCACATACTTTCCGACGGGCACCTCTGGCTCGACGGAGGAGCCATGTTCGGCGTTGTGCCGCGGCCGCTGTGGGAAAAGAAGATGGCGCCCGACGCGCGCAACCGGATTGAGCTGTCCATGAATTGCCTCCTCATTTTGGCGGGAGGCAAGCGCATTCTGGTCGAGACCGGCGCCGGCGGGAAGATGGATGCCAAGCTGCGCGACATTTATGGTCTCGATGGGCCACGGCTTGCGGGAGCCCTGCGGAACTACGGGCTGCGGCCGGAGGATATCGACATCGTCGTCAACACGCATCTACACTTCGATCATTGCGGCGGCAACACGTATGTTGAAAAGGGGCGCGCGCTGCCCGTCTTTCCCAATGCCCGCTACTATGTCCAGCGCGCCGAGTTTGACCATGCCATGCAGCCCAACGAGCGCGACCGCGCGAGTTATTTTCCCGAAAACTTTGCCGCGCTCGAAGCTGATGGCCACCTGACCTTGCTGGACGGAGAGGGCGCGATTGCTCCCGGTGTTGAAGTCGTTGTCGTGCCGGGACACACGTCCGGGATGCAATGCGTGAAGCTGGCGGGAGGGGGGCGGACCGCATTTTTGCTGGCCGACCTGGTGCCCACGGCGGCGCATCTCCCGCTGGCCTGGATCATGGGCTACGATCTCTATCCCATGATGACGCTGGAGAACCGCAAGCGCTGGATTCCCGAAATTGTCCGCGAGGGGTGGGTCGCGCTTTTTGCCCACGATGCGCGCACTCCCGCGGCCTATCTTCGCGAGCGGGACGGTAAATGGGAAGCGGAGCCGGTCTCCGTGGATTGAGGGAAGGGCGGCACGAACGAGCCTGCTCGCGGCGTGCCGGATTTTCTGCGTGCGAAATCGGAGACTCCTGGAGTGGACATGCCAAAAGCGAGAAGAATGAAGCAAGAGCCCGTCTCGATCGCCATCATCGGCGGAAGCGGGTTGTACAAGATGGAAGGTTTGACGGATACGCGCGAAGTTCGCATCCGAACGCCCTTCGGCAATCCCTCGGATGCCATCGTGATAGGCCGGCTCGAGGGCCAGCGGGTAGCTTTTCTGGCGCGGCACGGGCGCGGCCACCGCATTTCGCCGAGCGAGATCAATTACCGCGCTAACATTTGCGCGCTGAAAATGATCGGCGCGGAGCGGATTCTCTCGGTCAGCGCCGTCGGATCGCTGCGCGAGGAGGTCCGGCCGCTCGAGTTTTTGATCCCCGACCAGTTCTTTGACCGGACGCGCGGGCGAGTTGCCACTTTTTTCGGAGGAGGGGTGGTGGCCCACGTCGGGTTCGACAAGCCGACCTGCCCGCAGCTTTCCGATAAGCTGGCGGCGGCGTGCGGGCGCGCAGGCGTCACGGTGCATCGTGGCGGGACGTACGTGTGCATGGAAGGTCCGCAGTTCTCGACGCTGGCGGAATCGCACACCTACCGGCAGTTGCGCTTCGATGTGATCGGGATGACCAATCTGACCGAGGCGAAGCTCGCGCGGGAGGCCGAACTCTGCTACGCTACTTTCGCGATGGTGACCGATTACGATTGCTGGCATCCACAACACGACGCCGTCACGCTCGAAGAAATTGTCGGCAACTTGAAAAAGAACACGGACAATGTGCAGCGCGCCATTCGCGAGGCGGTGCGCTCGCTCGGAGACGTTCGCGCCTGCCGCTGCGGCTCGGCGCTGGCGCACGCCATTCTGACCGACCGCCGGGCCATTTCCGCCGCGGCGAAGCGGCACCTGGCGCCCATTATCGGCAAATACATCTCATGATGTGGAGAGGGGTGAGGGAACGCGGGCGCCCCCGGCCTAGCGCGTGGCGTGGAATGCTGCGCGCGATTTTGTGAGACCAACGGAGCCATCATGTCACTTCTTGTTGTCGGTTCGGTCGCATTTGACGCCATAGAAACGCCCCATGGAAAGGTGGATCGCACGCTGGGCGGAGCCGCCAGCTACTTTGCGCTGGCCGCCAGCCATTTCACGCCGGTGCGCGTGGTGGCGATTGTCGGGGAGGATTTCACCGACGAGCACCGCGCGGTCTTCCATGGCCGGAAGATTGACCTCGATGGGCTCGAGCACGCTCCCGGAAAGACCTTCTTCTGGGCGGGCCGCTACAGCCAGAACATGAACGAGCGCACCACGCTCGCCACCGAACTCAACGTCTTCGCCGATTTCAAGCCCACCCTTCCTGATTCTTATCTGAATTCGTCCACGATTTTTCTCGGCAATATTGATCCGACGCTGCAGCGCTCCGTGCTGAAGCAAATTGACCGAAAGCCGAAGGTCGTGGGCCTCGACACGATGAATTACTGGATCGAGCGCACCCCGGCGGAGCTTCGCGAGACGCTGAAGCACACGCAGATCCTCATGATCAACGACGACGAAACGCGCCAGCTCACCGGAGAACACAATCTGCTGAGGGCTGCGAAACACGTCTTCAAGATGGGCCCGCGGACCCTGGTGATCAAACGTGGCGAGCATGGCGCGCTGATGGTGCACAACAATTTCCTGTTTTCCGTGCCGGCGTTTCCGCTCGAAGAGGTGCACGATCCGACCGGCGCCGGAGACAGCTTCGCCGGGGGCTTCATGGGATATCTGGCCAGCGCGGGCGCCGTCAACGAACAGACCCTGCGCCGCGCCATGGTGTACGGCTCCGTGATGGGCAGCTTCACGGTCGAGCGCTTTGGCGTCGAACGGCTGGCCAAGGTCAAGCGGGCGGAGATTCACGCACGCGCGCGGCGGTTTCTAAAGCTCACGACGTTCAAACTGTAGCGGGGCTGGCTGGAGACGTCGCGCGTCGCGCAACGCTTGATTTGCCCCGGGAATCCGGGTTGACGTGCCGCGCGCGGGGATGCTATCAATCCTTGCGGCTTCGCAAGGGAAGCCGCATCGTTGACGATGGTCTCATATCGCTTTCCCGGCCGCTGGTGACCGGTGGCCTCGGGATTCCGCCGGCATTCAGAGGAGGCTGGATTGAGGTTTCTGCGGTTTGCGGCGTCGGCGTCAATGGCCGGCGCGCTGTTGTTGCTGGCGAGCTGTGGCAACAACGCGCTCCCGTTTAATCAAACGCCGGTCATCAACCTTATCATCCCGTCGAACATCACCGCGGGGAGCGAGGGCTTTACTCTGTTCGTATCCGGCACCGGATTCATGGGCGGGCCGAGCGGGGTCTCGTTCGCGTACTGGAATGGCTCACCACGCTCGACGAACTTCAATCCCAGCACCGGCGAGCTGACGGTCGCCATACCGGCATCCGATGTGGCCAGCCCTGGCCAGGCGCAGGTAACCGTGGTGAACCCAGCCCCTGGCGGAGGCCCGTCGCAAGCCTCGTTTACGTTCACGATTGTGCCGGTTCAAGCTAGCTATCCGGTGATTTCCTCGCTTTCTCCTTCGAGCGCCCCCTACGGCAATGGGACGACGAAGATCACCATCACGGGTTCCAATTTTGTGGTCTCGGACGTCGTCACTTGGAATGGCGGCGACCGCGCCTCTTCGACAACGTACCTGGACCAGAATCATGTGGATTTGCAAACATCTCCGGGAGACCTGGCGACCCCTGGAACGGCGAGCATCTCGGTCAGCGACCCTGGATTGGTGAATGCCTCGCCGTCAGTGAATTTCATCATTACGGGACCCAGTAACCCTGTCCCCGCGCTGAATGGCTTTGCCCCTTCCAAGGTAACGGCGGGATCGAGCGATCTTCAGCTGCTGGTGAATGGCTCGGGCTTCGTTCCCACCTCAACAGTGCTCTGGAATGGGGCAGGCAATCCTCTGGCGACCTCGTACCTGTCCTCGTCGCAGATCATCGCGCTGATTCCAGCAGCGGATCTGGCCGCTGCCGGAACCGCCGAGATTTCCGTCTCCAATCCCGCCCCCGGAGGCGGCACATCCACGAGCATCAGCTTCACCGTGACTCCGTAGGTTCCTGGCAGACTGCGTGATTCGGGGTCCTGCCTGGCCCGCGGGCGCTTGCGGTTGCGTTTCGCGGAAATGCCCCCATTCGATTGCTGGACTCTCCGTCTGAATTTTCTTATTCTCGATTTTGTCACATGCCGCTCGCCATCAAGCCGCCCGGCCTGAACCAAGGTGATTGTATTCGCGTGGTTTCTCTGGCCAGTCCCGTGCAAGAGGATTTTCTCGACCGGGGCTGCGCGGCACTGGAGCGGCTCGGGTACGCGCTGAAGGTGGACCGCGATAGCGTCCTGGCCCGCGACGGCTATTTTGCCGGGCCCGCCGCCGACCGCCTTGCGGCGTTTCAGGTGGCATTACGCGAGCCGGACACGCGGGCAATTTTCTGCTCTCGCGGCGGGTACGGATCGAATTATCTGCTGAACGGATGGTCTGGCGCCGGGCTGGCTCCCAAGATTCTTCTGGGATCGAGCGACATCACGTTGCTGCAAATCTACCTCTGGGAGAGATTTCACTGGGTGACGTTCTATGGCCCGATGGTGGCTACGAATTTTAGCCGCGGACCCGGCGCGGCGCATGGCTTCGACGCCGCCAGTCTTGCCCAGGCACTCACCTCTGCGCACCACGGCTGGGGAATCGGTCTGAAGGGGGAAGCGCTCGTTCCTGGAAAGGCTCGGGGAATTCTTCTCGGCGGCTGCCTGACGCTCGTGGAGGCTTCGCTGGGCACGCCCTGGGAGCTCGACACCCGCGGCGCGATTCTTCTGCTGGAAGACCGCGGCATGAAGCCTTACCAGGTGGATCGCGCGTTGATGCATTTGATGCAGGCGGGAAAGTTCCGCGGCGTCGCTGGTATCCTTCTTGGCGAATTTCCGGAATGCGAACCACCCGCCGGCGAAGAGACGGTGCGGGATGTGGCCCGCCGTATTCTGGCTTCCGTTGGCTCGCCGGTCGTGTGGGGTGTCCCAGCGGGCCATACGGAACGGCCTGCGCTGACGCTCCCACTCGGCGTAGCAGCCCGCCTGCAGGCGCCGGAGCCGCCGGGCGAGCCTGTGCTCGAAATCCTGGAGCCCGCATGCCTGCCATGACACACCCTTTTCAGCCACTGCGCGCGGGAGGGCACGTCCATTTCATCGGCATCGGGGGTGCCGCAATGGCACCGGTGGCCGGCATGATGAAGGAGAGCGGGTTCCACGTCACGGGAACCGACGCCGGCGTGTATCCCCCGGCATCCACACTGCTTCGGTCGCTGGGCATTCCATGGCGCGAGGGATACCGCGAGGAGAATCTTTCTCCCGCACCGGACCTCGTGGTGGTGGGCAATGCAATCTCACGGGGCAATCCCGAGATCGAGCGCGCCCTTGACGAGAGGATTCCGTACTGCTCCATGCCGCAAATCCTCGAAAGCTATTTTCTTCCCGGGCGGGCGTCTCTCGTCGTCGCCGGAACGCACGGCAAGACGACCACCACCTCCATGTTGGCCTGGATCCTTCATGTAGCCGGCCGCCGTCCCGGCTTCCTGATCGGCGGCGTGCCGCCCAATTTTGGCGATCGTGGCTACGGACTGGGAGACGGGGAAGAGTTCGTTATCGAAGGCGACGAGTACGACACCGCATTCTTCGACAAGGCTCCCAAGTTTCTGCACTACCATCCTGCCGAACTCATCCTTACTTCCCTTGAGTACGATCACGCGGATATCTATCCGGACCTCGCCTCGATCGCGCTTCAGTTCCGCCGTCTGGCCAATCTGGTCCCCCGCCGCGGGCGCATTCTGATATGGGGCGAAAGCGCGGAGCTGCGGGAGGTGGCGAGCAAAGCCTTTGCGCCGGTGGAGACGTTCGGGATGGCGCCCGACTGCGACTGGTGCGCGGGCGACATCGTCTGGCGCGATTCGGCCACCGAATTTCGCGTCTCGCATCGCGGTGCGGAGGTCGCCCGCATTCGCTTGCCGGCCGCGGGCCGCCACAACGTGATGGACGCCCTGGCCGCTGTCGCCATGGCCCACGGCCGGGGCGTCGAGCGGGCGGCCATCGAGCGAGCTCTGGCGTCGTTTGAGAGTGTTCGCAAGCGCATGGAGGTCAAGGGAGAAGGGCGCGGTATCCTGGTGGTCGAGGATTTTGCCCACCATCCAACGGCCATCCGCCTGACTCTCGAGGCCGCGAGGACGCGATGGCCTGGACGCAAAATCTGGGCCGCCATCGAGCCGCGATCCAACACCATGCGGCGCAAAGTCTTTCAAACGGCGCTGCCTGCGGCTCTTGCCCTGGCCGACGCGGTGGTGATCGGCCCGGTGAACCGCGCCGAATTGCTTGCGGAGGAGGACCGCCTTTCTCCGGAGGCGATTGCCGAATCGGTTCGTTCGGAGGGGCGTGCTGGAAAGACATTTTCTTCCGCCGATGCGATTGCCGAATATCTTGCCGCCGAAGCGTGTCCGGGCGATCTGGTCCTCATCATGTCCAACGGCGGATTTGACGGATTGACGGGCAAACTGCTCGACCGGTTGGCCCCCCGCAAGGAAACGCGCGCATGAGCTGCGGGGACCGCTTCCCGGCCACCCGGGCACGCGGTGGTTCCAAGCTGCACTGGCTCGTTCCGATGGCGTTGTTGCTCCTGTTGGCGGCTGCGCGCCCCGCGAGCGCGACCATCCGCTACCAGATATCACTCAGGGACGAAGAGGCGCACCGCTTCCATGTGCAGATGCGCGTGCCGACTCGCGGCGGAGACGTAGTGGTGGCGCTCCCGGCGTGGAATGCGCTCTACCAGATCCGGGACTTTTCCTATCGCGTGCGCGATGTTCGCGCGAGCTTCGATGGAAGTCCGGACAAAATGCTGGCGCTTCGGATGCTAGACAAGCAGACCTGGCGCATCTCGATTCCGTCCGGCCTGGCTGCGGCAGGTGAAGAAGCCGCCGTGGTCTCCTACTCCATCGAATGGAACGATCCGGGGCCTTTCGATTCACAGCTCAACACCCATCATGCTTTTCTGAATCTTGCCGAGGTTCTGATGTATGTGCCCAGCCGCCGGGCGGAGGATACGCAAGTTGCCTTCGAGGATGTCCCCGCCGGATGGCGAATCGCGGCCGAGCTGGCTCCCGGCGCGAGTACGGATTCTTATGCGGCTGCGAGTTACGACGCACTTGTGGATGCCCCGGTGGAGGCTGGAACATTCAGCAATTTTGTGTTTGAGAGCGGGGGCGCGCGGTTTCATGTGGTTGTGGACGCGGCGAATTGGAACCGCGGCCGCCTCGAGGAGTCGCTCCGGCGCATTACTGGCTATGAGTTGCAGCTTATGGGTGGGCCGCCCTTTTCGGAATACTCCTTCCTCTTCCACATTGGCTCGTATGCAGATGTGGGTGGAGGGGGCATGGAACACGCCAACTCGACGGCTATTGCCGCTTCTTCCGGGGATCGCGCCGCAGCCGTGGCCGCGCATGAGTTCTTTCACGCCTGGAACGTGAAACGCATCCGGCCGCAATCCCTTGAACCGGTGGACTACACCCGGGAGCAGTACACCCGCTCGCTGTGGTTTGCCGAGGGCGTCACCAGCACATATGCTGCCTACACTCTCGAGCGCACGGGGCTGTGGTCGAAAAGCCAGTTCTATGGCGACCTCGCGTCTCAGATCGCGGAGCTTTCCTCCCGCCCGGCGCGTCTCTGGCAGAGTGCCGAGGAGTCCAGCCTCGAGGCATGGTTCGAAAAATATCCCGCCTATGGCGCGGCGGACCGCAGCATTTCCTATTACGATAAGGGGCAGATTCTGGGTGTCCTGCTGGATCTGGCGATTCGCGACGCCACGGACAATCATCGGTCGCTCGACGATGTCATGCGCCGCATGAACGTTGCGTACGCGCAGGCGGGCAAGCTCTATGCCGGCAGCGAGGGCATTCGCGCGGCGGTCGAGGAGGTCTCCGGGAAGAGCTTCGCCGATTTCTTTCGCCGCTACGTCTCGGGGACCGAGGAAATTCCGTATAACGATTTTCTTTCCCTTGCTGGGTTGGCGCTGCGAATGGATTTGCCCCTGAAGCCGGGCGGAAGCGCGGCGATTGTGGAACTCCCTCATGCGTCCGCGCGGCAGCGCCGCATCCGCGATGGTATCCTGCGCGGCGTCACGGAATGATTCGCACCGTCGTCGTCGGTTTGCTCACCAGCCTGGCGCTTGTCTTCGTCCTCCCCTGGCTTATTCTGTGGAGCGTGATTGCGGGAGATCCCGGGCTGATGTGCGCTGGGGCTGCGCGGTATCTGCGCTTCGCCAATCGCCTAGCCGGCATTCGCATTCATGCGGAGGGGCTGGAAAATCTTCCCGCCGGCGCCTCCGTCCTCGCCGCAAACCACGCCTCGAACGCGGACCCGGCGGCGCTCATCGCCGTGCTGCCCCGGCGTGTGGTTGTCCTCGTGAAGCGCGAACTCTTCCACATTCCCATCTTTGCCACTGCCATGCGCCTGGCGGGGTATGTCCCGGTGGACCGCGGCAGCAGGGAATCGGTCGCCAGCATTGCGGCTGCCACTGCTGCGCTCAAACAGGGCCTCTCACTTCTCGTTTTTCCGGAGGGTGCGCGCAGCCCCGATGGCCGCATGCGGTCTTTCAAGAGAGGGGCGTTCGCCGCGGCCATTGACGCGGGTGTTCCCATTGTCCCGGTATCCATCTCCGGCTCGCAGCGCGTGATGCCGAAGGGCAGCAGGCGCATCTATCCCGGCGACGTGACGATTCGGTTTGGTGAGCCAGTAGACGCGTCGCGATTCACCCGAGAGCGCCGCTCGGAGTTGCTGGCATCCATCGAGGCGCGTGTGGCCTGCGGACTGCCTCCCGAACAGCAGCCTTCGCGGCCAACCTCCGAAGGCGCCTCCGAGTCTCTATAAGAGCGGGGATCGCTTGGTTCTTGGGCGGAGCGCGAGAAGCAGGCGCTTCGTCGAATCCTCCCCGCGACTGCTATACTTTTGCATGATGGGGAATCGCCTTATTCACGAAGTCATTCCGGTTGGAATGCTGCAGTGCAATTGCTCGGTTCTGGGCGACTCGGAGACGCGCGAGGCAATCGTCATTGATCCGGGTGAGGAGGCGGAGCGGATATTGGATGTGATCCAGCGCCACGGATTTCATGTACGCGCCATCCTCTGCACCCACACGCACATCGATCACGTGGGAGCGCTCGCCGCGCTGCGCCGCGCCACCAAAGCACCCGTTTTGATTCACGAAGCCGACCTTGACACGTACCGTACCCTTGCTACGCAAGCGCAATGGCTGGGCATTCCTACGCCAGAGATCAGTGAGATTGATGATTTCCTCCGGGAGGGCGAGACGCTGCGATGGGCCGGATTTTCGGTCCGAGTTCTCCACACCCCCGGACACACTCCCGGCAGCGTCAGCCTGGTGGTGGAATCCAACGGCGCGGGGAAGACAATCCCTCACGCCCATTCTCATACCGAACAGCGTTCCGGCACCCGCTCAAAGCCTCCAGGCGCGGAGCGGCTCATTGCCGGGGACACGCTCTTTCAAGGCAGCATAGGGCGGACTGACCTGCCGGGCGGGTCGTTTCCGCAGATCATAAAATCCATTCACGAGAAACTGCTGGTCCTTCCTGACGATACCCCGGTTTACCCAGGGCATGGCGAACCCACCACGATTGGGGAAGAGCGCACCCACAACCCATTTCTGCGCTGAGCCGGCCACTCCAAGGCCTTGTTTCTGAGGACATTGAAGGGCAGCCGAAGAGGCACGGGCAAGGCTGCCACAGTATGGTGCCAGGCCCAAACAGCATCGTTGCCTAATCTGGTCAGGAGATCACCCCCTGCGCATTCAATCCGGTATAGTTCTAGAACCACCTGTTGCGCCCCATGCAACACCCTCACTGGGCATTTCTTTACACTTTCTCACGCGCGCAAGATAATTTGCGTGGCCGCAAGGGATCAGACGCGCGCATAGGACTGATGGCCGCGGGACTTGCGCGGCACTATGCGAACGCGATTTTGCTGGCAAGGGGAGCGGCGAACGATAGGCTTATATTTGCATAAGTTAGCCGGGATACCTCTGAGCAGCTGCCCTATCCCGCAAAGGCTGCCGCGCGGCAAAGGCATTCACGGGGGTTGGAGGCGTCGAGCCTCCGAGATTGGCAAGTTTTTCGGGGAGAACCAACCATGAGACGTTCCGATTTGGTGCGCAACCCTTCCAAGGGCAAGAGCGCGAGAACATCGCAGATCGTATTCGGTGAGAGGCAGCACCTTCTCCGCGTGCTCGACTCGGTCGAGCGCAGCGCTATGCCCTCCGCACGGCTCGATCAGGAGCGCCGCGTGATCGAACAGCTTATTCACGCGCGCACGCAGGAGCTGAATCACATCAATGCCAGCTGGGATGAGAAGGTCGGACAGGTACTGAGCGCGGACGTAAAGCCCGACGCGCTGGACCAGCTTTCACGTCAGGCGCCCAAGGAGGATTACTACCTGCTTCGCCTGATCAGCGAGCATCCCAAGGTTCCCGCCAAGACGCTCAGCCGCCTTTCGCACCATCCGTATCCCGCGATTCGCGAAAATATCGCCCGCCATCCCAATAGCGACGCGGCCACGCTTTCCCGTCTCAGTCGGGACCGCGCGCAACCGCTGTGGTATCTCGTGGCCTTCAACCCGAACGCTCCGGCTCCTCTCCGCAAACGGCTTCAGGAGCGTATGCGGAGGCTGGGCGAAAAGACGGCGACACAATAGGCTTAGGGCGTTAGTTGCGAGTTGAGTGCAAGCCATCGGCAGGCAGCCCCGAGGCGATCTTGCGCACGTAGTTCTGCGTCTCGGCAAAGGGAGGCAGGCCGCCATACCGCTCAACAGTTTCGGGACCTGCGTTATATGCAGCCAGGGCCAGTTTTAGATTTCCGTGGTACCGGTCGAGCAGATCTCTTAGATAGCGCGCCCCGCCTTCGATGTTTTCCGCCGGGTCAAAGACATTGCTGACCGAATAGCGTGAGGCGGTTTCCGGCAACAGTTGCATCAATCCGAGGGCGCGCTTTCGCGAAACTGCTTCCGGGTTGAAATTCGACTCCACGGCAATCACTCGCGCGAGGAGCTTTTCATCCAGGCCATATTTTTGCGCTGCCGCAAGAATCAGCGCGGCGTAGGGTTCCCTGCCCGGGATGCTCGGATTGGCCGAAGCCGGAAATGTCTCCTCCGGCTCGATTGATTCGAGGTCGCTGGCGGCAATCACTACCTCTCCACCTTCCACCGTCAGATGTACCGAATCGCCCAGGCGCTGATAGCCGGTGATGTGAAGACGCGCGCCGGAGCGAAGGACGGCGTAGTCGCCCTGCGCGCGAGGCGCCAGGAGCGCCACGGCAGCCACCACCGCGGCGATAACCGCAGTGGTGGACAGGAGTGAATGGAACCGGTGCGTCATCGCGCCGGAGGGTTAGCCGGAGGCCGCTGGCGGCTGGCGGGAGGAACGATGCCATTGTCGCGGAGGTATTCGACCATCTGCCCGTAGTGATCCATGGCGTGGGCGCAGGCAAAAATGGCGATGGCGCCGGGCGTGCGCAGGAAGGGCACGGGGGGCTTGGCCAGCGGAGTGAACGCATTCTGGTCGTTAATCGAGGCGATGGCCTTGTGTCCGAGGGCGAAGGAATCGCGCAGAAACTGGAGAATTTGCGCCTTCGTTCGAATTGACTCTGGCCCGTTTTCCGCTTCGATCGGGCTGGCCACGGACGGCCCCGGCTGGCCGAGAATGCCGTCGAAGAAGCGCGTATTGGCCATGGCAACGTGCTTTACCTGCTGCGCAAATGTGCGCACCCCCTGGAAATTTCCGTTCGTGGGGGCAAAGGAATATTTGTCCTCGGGCATCGCCTCTGCCGCGCCCTCGAATTCGTGCTCGACCATGGAAAGCTGCATATCCAGCGCCGCGGTGAGATTCGCGGGGTATGCCGGATGAGCGGTCTGCTGACCGGCCTGCTGCGCGTTCGCTGGGCTTCCTGCCAGCAGACATCCAAACAAGAAAAGTGCCAATCCAAGAGTACCCTTCATTGGTCTCGCCCTCCCTGGGTTCGGTCTATTTTGGCGCACGAGGTGCTTTCGGCAAAGGCCGTATTTTCCAGGACGTGTTTGCGAATGGCGCAAGCCACGCCACATTCGTCATTCGAGAGCGTCTCCGCCCAGCCCAGCGACTTGAGCGGGGCGACGCTGTTGGCCATGACCACCGGGAAGCCGGCAAATTCAAGCATTTCCCGGTCGTTCCAGTTGTCGCCAATGGCCATCACTTCTTGCGGCGCGATGCCGCGCTGCGCGGCCCAGCCGGCCAGCGCTGCCCCCTTTGAAACGCCGCGCTGCAGCACATCCAGCATGGACAGATTGCGATGCTCGTATTCCGTCAGCGCCAACTGGTAGTCTCCGGCGATAGGCAGGCTTTCGAGCTTCCGCATGGCGCTGCGCATCGCCGCGCATTCGCCAAGGAAGAGAATTTCAACCGGATCGTCGCCATCGAGACAGTCCGTGAGCGGGGTGACCTCGGCCACCTGCTCGCGATGGCGGCGCAAATAGGGGCCGATCAGCGGACCTGCCCAGTCAATTCGCTCGAAAATCACCTGGCGCTCACATGGCCGGTCGAAGATGACGCCCGTTAAGGCGCGATGTTCGGGGCTGGCCTCAAGCACTTGTCGCGCCACGGAGGCGGGGAGCAGGCGCCGCCAGTGGGTCTCGCCGCTTTGTGATTTGATCAAGGCGCCATTGCTGGCGATTACGTGCGCGTCGCAAGCCAGAGCGTCGGCTATGGTGCGGGCGGAGGCGAAGCGGCGGCCGGTGACGATCACGATTTCGATGCCCCTTGCAGCTGCTTCCGTGACCGCCCGGACGTTCTCCTCAGGAAGCTCACCGGAACTGCTGAGCAGCGTCCCATCAATGTCCATCGCGATCAGCTTGATCGGCATACGTTCATTGTACCCTGCCGGGGAGTTCACCGGCTGGGCCGTTCGACGCCATTCGAGGTGCGCCCGGCGGAAAGCGTGGCCCGAAAACCGTGCCAAAGCCCCCGGCCTCTACTGGTTGGCCTTTCGGTAGCCCCGTGCGCGACCGGACAGCTCCGCGCAGGTCCGCAAACGCGCCAATCTGTTTGCTGCCGTGCCCATCATAATCGAGCCATAGCCTAGCAGGATGAGGGGGAGATGCAAGCAGGTGTCCGCACGGAATGCTCTCCGGCGGACGGAGGAATTCTTGCGGTCGTTTTCCATTTTGGGGCGTATTTTTGACATGCCTCGTTGCCGAACTTCCGAAGCAATGTGACAATGGGGAAATGAGAACTTTACATGTTGTAACGATTTTGTTGCTGCTGGCGGGAGCGGCGCTTCCCAGCAGCGCACGAGCAAATCAGGCAGCCACAGCAAAAAAACAGCCGGCTCAGACATCGAGCGGCGCCCAACCATCCACCGCCAAGACGGCGAACTCCTCGTCGAACAGCGCCCAGAATGCAGGGCCGCTTCCCACGCAGCGAGAGAGGGAAAGTTATGCCCTGGGCATGAACATCGCCAAGGGACTGAAGATGCAAGGAGTAGATGTGGACCCGAATATGGTGGCACGCGGGTTGAAAGATGAAATGGCGACCGGCAAGACGCTGCTCAGTGACAACGATGCAGCGGCCGCGCTCAACCAACTGCAAGCCGAAGTGCACAAAAAGCAGGACGAGCAAAGACAACTGGCCGGAGAGACCAATATGAAAGAGGGCGAGGCATTTCTATCGGCGAATAAGACGAAAGAAGGAGTGGTGACCCTGCCGAGCGGCCTGCAATACAAGATCCTGACCGCCGGAACCGGACCGAAGCCGGCGGCCAGCGACACGGTCATTTGCAACTACCGCGGCACGTTCATCAATGGCACGGAATTCGACAGCTCCTACAAGCGCGGCCAGCCGGCGAGCTTCCCGGTCGGGCAAGTTATCAAGGGCTGGACCGAAGCACTGCAGCTCATGCCTGTCGGGTCAAAATGGCAACTGTTCATTCCAGCGAATCTCGCCTATGGCCCGCAGGGAGCGGGAGGCGTGATCGGCCCTAATGCCACGCTCATTTTTGAAGTCGAGCTGATTGGGATTCGCGGCAAGACCCCATAGAGGCTGCGCGTAAGTTCCCTCCGCGGGCGGCGGGGAATTTCTTGCCTATGAGGTGTCCCATGGTTTGCGGCGCGATGTGATCCTGTAGTAGGTTATACTGGAGTGCGGCGAGGATTTCCCGGTTGGCCGCGCCTGTTCGACTGACGATGGAACTTTTTCTCAATCTTCTGTGGGGGGTGATCGCGCTAGCCAGCCTGGCGGCCTGGCGCGGTGTGTGGGTGCGGCAGGAGCGGATTGCGCGCCACACGGCGCTCGATCAATGGGCTGCCTTCACCTGCGCGCTCGTCTTTCTCTTTTTCGCCGTCTCCCTGACGGACGACCTGCACCAAAGCGCCGCGCTCTTCGATGAATGTTCGAGCGGCCGCCGGGGGACGCTGGCTGTATTCAACGGGCACGCGGCGCACAAAGCGGACTTGCCGGTAATGCCCTCCGCCGCCGTCCTGCCGAGCGCGATTTCCCTCGTTCTCTTCCACCAACTGGCAATTGTTTCCATTCCGGATTCCGCTGTGGATACGGCTGCCGAACGATCTGCAAGGCATTGCCGCGCTCCCCCCGCCGTTCTCTGAATTCCGCAAATCTCTCGCGACCGGAATCTCTGGGATGAACGCAGTCCGGCCCGCATTTCGCCTCGGATTTCCGCCGACAGGTTCGTATTCCGGCTGGCGGTTGCCTGGCTGCTAAGCGCATGCCCGTGATTTTTTCCGGGTCTCCACGGAGTTTATGTCATGAAGGCACTTTTGTTGTTTGGCTGCGCCGGCATTCTGGCGATGGCTGGGTGCGGCCAGTCGAAAGGTATTGGCGGGCAGCCCGTGGATGCAAGTGCCGCCGCGGCTGGCGTTGAATATGTCGCCCCCAACGCCGCCGGAATCCGCACGATGCAGGTGCATTCTTCGCCTGTCCCGGCCTATCTCGATCTTCCGGCGCGGATTGAGGCGGACCCCACGCGTGTGGTCCACGTCTATCCCCCGGCCGGGGGGCGCATCCTCGAAATGAAGGTCAGGCCCTGGGACACGGTGCAGAAAGGCGAGACCCTGGCAGTCATCGAGAGCAGCGATCTTTCGCGCGCCGTGGCGGACTATCACAAAGCACGCTCGGACAATGAAGTGAAGCAGGAGGCCCGAGCACGCGCGCAGGATTTGCTCGAGCATAATGCGATTTCTGAACGCGAATACCAGCAGGCGCAAGCCGATGCGCAAATGGCCCAGGCAGATCTGGCGGCTGCTGCCGAGCAGATTCGCGTCTTCGGAATGGATCCAGAGCACGCCGGCTCGCAGTTGCGAGTGACGGCGCCACGCTCCGGCGTGGTTTTGGACGTAGCCGCCGCGCCCGGCGAGTTCTCCACGGCTTTGGCTGCGCCGGCGCCCCTGGCGACGATTGCGGACATCCGCACCGTCTGGGCTGTTGGCGATCTTTACGAGAAAGACCTCGCGACGGTGCGCCGCGGCCAGATCGCACAAGTCACGCTCGCCGCTTATCCCGGTGAGCAATGGACCGGCCGCGTGAGCGCCATCTCCGACGCCGTGGACCAGACCACGCGCACGCTACAACTGCGGGTGGCCCTGGCCAATTCCTTTCTGCCCGGCGGCGAGCCGCGCCTGAAGCCTTCGATGTTCGGGACAATCCGACTGACCCGGTCCTCGGCAACGGGAATTGTGGTTCCGGCGACGGCGGTCGTCCGCGAGGGTGAGAGCGCTTTCGTGTTCGTGGGTGAAGGGAACGGCCGGTTCGAACGCCGCAGCGTTAAGTTGGGCCGCGCGATCGACGGCACCGTGGAAATTGCGTCGGGCTTGACCTCCGGGGAAACCATCGTGTCGGAGGGGTCGTTGCTGCTGCGGTCGGCAGGGCAGGAGTAGGCGCGATGCACAGGCTGATCGCCGCGCTTCTTCGTTACCGCTCTTTGGTGGTGCTGGCACTGCTGGCCTGGATCGCTGCAGGCTTCTATATGTTTTTGCGCCTCGATATCGAGGCATATCCGGACCCCTCGCCGCCTTTGGTTGAGGTGATTACCCAGAATCCCTCGTGGTCCGCGGAGGAAATGGAGAGGCAGGTCACCGTTCCGATTGAGACGGTGCTGTTCGGGCTGCGGAATCTGGATGGTGTGCGATCCATCAGCATCTTTGGCCTAAGCGACATCAAACTCTACTTTACCTATCGCAGCGATTATTACTGGGACCGCCAGGGTGCGCTGAACCGTCTGCAGCTTGTCACGCTTCCCAATAACCTCACCCCGCAACTTTCACCGGAATCGCCGACGGGGGAAATCTATCGTTATCAGGTCATCGGCAAAGGCTATTCCTTGAACGAGCTCAAGGCGGAGCAGGACTGGTTTATTCACCGTGAGATCAAGGAAGTGCCCGGTATTGTGGACGTCGCAACCTTCGGAGGAACGACCCGGCAATACCAGGCCGAG
>JAJXZD010000079.1 GCA_021780215.1 Acidobacteriota bacterium | reverse complement strand
GCCAGTTGCGCATCACGGCGCGTGCGGCGGACGGAATTATCGAGGCGGTTGAATGGACCGGCGATTCCACCTGGGTGACCGGAGTGCAATGGCATCCGGAGCGCATGGCGGACACCGATCCTTTTGCGCAGGCGCTGTTTCGGGGGCTGGCCGCGGCGGCGCGGCGCGCTCCAGTGGAAATTTGCTAGGGGGCTCGCGCGCGGGCTTCCGCCGAACCTGGATACGGCTTCGCTTCATTCGGGGGACACATGATTTCGCTGGCGGGCAAAGCGGCATTGGTCACGGGAGGCTCGCGCGGCATTGGCGCCGCGACCGTCAAGCTCTTCGCGCAGGCGGGCGCCGATGTCGTCTTCGGCTACCATCGCCAGCGCGAGGCCGCCGCGCTCGTCGAGCAGGAGGCGCGCAAGCACGGCACTCGCATTGAATCCTTTAAGGCCGACCTGCGCAAAACTGCCGAAGCCGGGCGTCTGGTCGAATTCGCCCACGAGCGCCTCGGCCGCCTCGACATTGTCGTCGCCAACGCAGGCATCTGGAACGACAAGGACGCGCCCATCGAACAGCTCGGCGAACGCGAATGGGATGAAATGATGCGCGCGAACGTGAAGAGCGTCTATGCTGTGATTCACAGCGCCGTCCCGCACATGATCGCCCAGCGCGGCGGGCGCATCGTGGCCATCAGCTCGACTTCCGGCCAGCGTGGCGAGGCGTTCCATACCCACTACGCCGCTTCCAAAGGCGCCATCATCAGTTTCGTGAAGGGCCTGGCCACGGAACTTGCCCGGCACAATATCCTGGTGAATTGCGTCGCCCCGGGCTGGGTCGAAACCGACATGTCCAAACCCACTCTGGACACGAAGGCCGGCCGCAAAGCGGTTCTGGCGACGATTCCGCTCGGGCGGGTGGGCCGGCCGGAGGAGATTGCCGGGCCGATTCTTTTCGCTGTCTCGGACCTGGCAACCTTCGTCACCGGCGAAGTAATCAATGTGAACGGGGGTGCGGTCCTGTGCGGATAGGCTCGCGTGCGATGGCTGCGGGGATTCTGGCGCTGGGGTTCGTCGGCGCACCGGCGCTGCGGGCCTGGTCGCCACAACAAGAGGACCAGGTCCTGCTCCCGAACCAAAGCGCTGCCAAGGCCAAGCAGGTTCTCCAGCAGGCCATCGAAGCCCTCGGCGGCAACGCCTATCTCAACGTCCACGACGTCACCTGCGTCGGCCATCTCGGCCAGTTCGATCATTCCGGCGCCGTCACCGGTTACGAAAAATTTATAGATTTCAGCATCCCTCCGGACAAGGACCGCAACGAGAACCTTCCCAAGCGCAACATCATCCAGGTCTTCAATGGCTCTCAGGGCTGGGAACTCGACCGCGGCGGCATTTCCGATGCGCCGGCCACCGACCTCGCCGATTTTCAGGACGATATTCGCAAAGACCTCGACAATATTCTTCGCCAGCGCATCCACGAGCCGGGCATGATTTTCCGCTACGCCGGCCCCGATATCGTGGACCGCGAGCCGGCGGAATGGGTGGAACTGGTGGATCGCGAGAACCGCACCATCCGCATCGCCTTCAACAGCTCCACGCACCTGCCCATTCGCGAAGAGGTCCAGACACGCGACCCTAAGACACAGATGAAAAGCAGCGAAGTGGACTACTTCTCGAACTACCACCCGATTGCCGGCGTCCAGACTCCCTTTCAAGTCGCGCGCGATCGCAACGGCATGATGATCTATCAGGTCTTCTTCGACAAGTGCGAGTACAACACGAATCTCTCCGATTCCCTGTTCACCAAGGCGTCCCTCGACGACCGCTGGCAACGCGTCAAAAAGCATCGTTATAAGGATGAGAAAAAGCCGCAGAAGAAAGACAAGGATCAGGACAAGGACCACACCGCTTCCATCCCCAACGACGCCCCCTGATTCCGTGCCTGAAAAATCCTTCCCCGCTCTTTCCTCGCGCCGGGCGCGCCACTCTGCCTTTCGCACGGTGGCTCATTTCCGGCGCCGCGGGGTATAATCACGAGATGCCAATGACGCGCAAATCCCAGCCGATGCACGGCACCACGGTCCTGTGCGTGCGCAAGGACAACAAGGTCGTCCTCGCCGCTGATGGACAGGTGACCCTCGGCGACGGCGTGATCAAGCACAGCGCCCGAAAAACGCGCCGCCTCTACAACGACAAGATCATCGCCGGCTTCGCCGGCAGCACCGCCGACGCGCTCTCGCTCTTCGCCCGCTTCGAGAATAAGTTGCAGGAATTTCACGGCAATCTCCCGCGCGCCGCCGTCGAGCTGGCCAAGGATTGGCGCACAGATCGTTCCCTGCGCCATCTCGACGCGTTGCTCATCGTGGCCGACGCCAAGGCCACCTTCCTGCTTTCCGGCAATGGCGACGTCATCGAGCCGGACGACGGCATTTGCGCCATCGGCTCGGGCGGAAATTACGCCCTTTCCGCTGCCCGCGCCCTCGCCAAAAACACGAAAATGAGCGCCAAGGACATTGCCCAGGAAGCCATGCGCATCGCCAGCGACATCTGCATCTATACAAACGATAATTTCAGCATTGAGGAGCTGTGAGGACTCCACCCCCATGGTGATCTATCTCTCCGGAGACCAGCCCGCGGCGGAGCCTGAACCGCTCCCCTCGTTCGACGAGCTGACGCCCCGCGAAATCGTCATCGAGCTGGACAAATACATCGTCGGGCAGACCGCCGCCAAGCGTGCGGTGGCCGTCGCTTTGCGCAACCGCGTCCGGCGCCAGAAGCTCCAGCCCGAGCTGGCCGAGGAAATTCTGCCCAAGAACATCCTGATGATCGGGCCGACCGGCGTGGGCAAGACGGAGATCGCCCGCCGCCTGGCTCGCCTGGCTGGCTGCCCGTTTGTGAAGGTGGAAGCGTCGAAGTATACCGAAGTCGGCTACGTCGGCCGCGATGTCGAATCCATGGTCCGCGACCTTGTCGAGACCTCGATTGACATGGTGCGCGAGGAAAAGCTCGATGAAGTCGCCGAACGCGCCGAGCAATCCGCCGAGGAACGCCTCCTCGACCTCCTGCTCCCCTCCTCTCCTCCGCCCGCGGAGACTCCCGCGCCCGGAGCCGCCGGAGAGGCGCAGCGCCGCGAGCAGATCCAGCGCACGCGCGAAAAGCTCCGGGCCCAGCTCCGCGAGGGCAAGCTTGACCAGCGCCTGGTCGAGGTCGAGGTCCGCGAGCGCGCAATGCCCTCGTTCGAAATTATCTCCAACCAGGGCGTCGAGGAGATGGACGTCAACATCAAGGACATGCTTTCCGGAATGTTCGGGCAGCAGAAAAAGAAGCGCAAGATGACCGTTTCGGAGGCCTTTGATTATCTCATTCAGGAAGAGGAAGGCCGTCTGATTGACATGGACCAGGTGACCCGCACAGCCGTGGACCGCGTCGAGCAGATGGGCATCCTGTTCATCGATGAGATTGACAAGATCGCCGGCCGCGAGGCCGGGCATGGGCCGGACGTCTCGCGCGAGGGCGTGCAGCGCGACATCCTCCCGATCGTCGAGGGCACTACGGTCAACACGCGCTACGGCATGGTCCGCACCGATCACATCCTGTTCATCGCCGCGGGCGCCTTCCACACCACGAAACCCTCCGAGCTTATCCCCGAACTGCAGGGCCGCTTTCCGATACGCGTCGAGCTTTCCTCGCTCAGCGAGGCCGATTTTGTCCGCATCCTCACGGAGCCCAAGAACGCCCTCATCAAGCAGTACACCGCGCTCCTGGACACCGAGGGGCTGAAGCTGATTTTCAGCGAGGACGCGATCGCCGCCCTGGCCCGCTTCGCCGCCACGGTCAATGAGCAAACCGAGAACATCGGCGCGCGGCGTCTGCATACCATTCTCGAAAAGGTCCTCGAGGAAATCTCCTTCGAGGCCCCGGAAATGAAAAAGAAGACTGTCAAGGTGGACGCAGCCTACGTGCAAAAGCAGCTCGCCAGCATTGTCAAAGATCAGGACCTCTCGCGCTATATTCTCTGAGGGGCCTGTGACCATGCGGATGAGAATCCCGGCTGGTTCTCGTTGCCTCTCGCGGCGCGCGCGCCGCTCG
The DNA here is from genome assembly GCA_021780215.1 of Acidobacteriota bacterium. GTDB lineage: Bacteria > Acidobacteriota > Terriglobia > Acidiferrales > UBA7541 > Palsa-295. Next base: position 3,244 of record JAJXZD010000079.1, on the reverse strand, counting down.
CCGCGCTTTTTTCTGTACGCGGCGTGCATTTTGGGCCTGGTCCTGGCCGCCTGCGCCTCTCCGGGCCAGCCAACTCCGAGGCACCCTGTCGTTCCTCATGCCGTCACGGACTTGGCGGCCTCGCGTTCGGGCAATGCCGTCGTCCTCACCTTCACTCTTCCTCAGGAGACGGATGAAGGCCGTGCCCTCCACGAGCCGCTGGCAATCGAAATAGACCGCGATTTTGAAGCACTCACCGCGCAGGCGGGCACGTCGGCGCCTTCCGCCAAGGTTCCCGCTCCGCTGGTCCTGATTCCTCCGGAGATGGCCGGGCATTACACAGAACGGGGCCATATTCGTTACATGGACGAATTGCTCCCCGCCGACTTCGCAAACCATCCGGATACTGACATTGTCTACCGGGTGCGCACCCGCGTCCCGGGCAAGAAACCGTCCGCCTACTCGAACGCGACAGCGCTGCACGCCTATCCTGCGCCCGAACCGATTGCAGACCTGAAAGCCGAAGCGACCCAAACATCCGTGCTTCTCACCTGGACTTCGCCGCCGGCAAATTTCGCGGGATTGGCGCTGCCTATCTCCGGCTATCGTGTCTATCGCGCCGCAGCCGGAGAGCCTGCTCCGTCCGGCATCGAGCACCCATCAGCCGGAGGGAAATCGCCTGCGCCGCAGCCGCTAGCCCTTGTGAAGATCGGTGACTCGGAATCACCTGCGTTTCGCGATACGCAGGTGGACTTCAACGCCACCTATATCTATTCCGTGCGCACTCTGACCCGGTATCCGGACACGACGCTCGAATCCGCTGACTCCAATCTGTTGACTGTTATCCCGCGGGACCTCTATGTCCCCGCAGCTCCGCAGGGGCTTGAGGCCGTCGCGATCCCGAGCCAGGGCGCCGTGCCCGCTCATCTCGACCTGACCTGGGCGGTCAGCTCCGAGGCAGGCATCGCCGGGTACAATGTCTACCGCAGCGACCAGGCTGGTATTTCTGGAACGCGGGTGAACACACAGCTCTTGCTCACACCCGCGTTTCGCGATATGAATGTAGTGCTCGGTCGCAGTTACTTTTACACTGTCACCGCCGTGGGCCGCTCGAGAAAAGAGAGCGCTCCCAGCGCGGTGGCTTCAGGAAGCGTGCCGGCCAATACCCAGTCAGGGCCATGACTATCGACCTGCCATCTCCGGCCTGTGCGCGCGCGGCCCGCTCCGGCGTCCGATCGGTGCTGCCAATGGGCCTGTTCATGGGCATCTCTCTGACTGTTGTGATGGCTGTTGCCTTGCTGGTCTGCACGCGCGTTCAGGCCCTCGAACCCTACGCCCTGGCGCGAAACGCCTTCTTTTACGGGCTGTTTGTCCTGCTGGCTCTGGTCCCTGCTTGCCGGTTTCTCACAAGCCCGGTGCGGATGTTCGCCGCGGCAATGATTGGCTGGGTGATCTTTGTCCTCGCGTATGATGTTGCCGGGATGTTTTTCACGAGCCTGTTCGATGACCTGCGGACTCCCGGCGAGGTGCTGGCTTACGGCGCGGGCACTTATGGTCTGCTTGCCGCGGCCTCCTGGGTCGCCGAAATGGTCGGCCATGCCCTGCACCATCCGATCGAATCCCGCCACCGGGGGGCGCACGCAGCGCCACGACACAACCGATGAAACTCTGTCGCTTTCAGCCTCGTGAGTTCGCCTCGCGGCATCCGGGACAGACTCCCTACGAAGCCTTTGCCCATTCGCTTGCCGGCATTCTCGACGCCGGTGTGGTGCATGAAATCTCGGGCGAACTTTGGGGGCAGCGCCAGACCACCGGCCGTCATTGGCAGGTGGGCGATGTGATTTTTCTGCCGCCCTCCTGGCCCAGCAAGATCATCTGCATGGCCAAGAACTACGCGGACCACGCCGCCGAAATGCAGAGCGATACGCCCGAGCGCCCCATCATTTTCTCGAAGCCGCCTTCCTCGATCATCGCTCCGGAGGACCCCATCGTCTTCCCGCGCATCTCCAAGCGCGTGGACTACGAAGGCGAACTGGCCCTGGTCATGGGCCGGCGGTGCTTTCATCCACTCCCCGACGAGGACGTGCGCAAATACATTGCCGGCTACACTTGCCTCAACGATGTGACCGCCCGCGACCTGCAGCGCCTCGACGGTCAGTACACCCGCGGAAAGGGCTTCGACACCTTCTGCCCGTTCGGCCCATTGCTCGAGACCGAGCCTCCAGCGCCCTCCGCGCTTGTCGAAACCTATGTCAATGGCGAGCGCAAGCAGTCCGCCCCCATCTCGGACATGGTTTTCCCCATTGACACGATCGTGCGCTGGATCGCCGAAGCCATGACTCTCGAGCCCGGCGATGTGGTTGCCACCGGCACCCCCGCTGGCATCGGTCCGCTGGCCGTCGGCGACGTCGTTGAAGTGCGCATCAGCGGCGTGGGTTCATTACGCAACCCCTTGGTTCCCGCACGCGATTAAACCGCTGATTCCCCCTCTCGAATCTCCCCGGGGGCCGCGTTGCTTCATAGAGCGCATCCCTCATGCCTGCCCGCTCGCGTTTTCAGGCCCCGCGATTTAAAATGGGTTTATTGAGAGTTTCAGCGGTGAACGATCTTCTCCACAACTGGCGCAATCTCGCTCCGCTGGCCGGCCTGGCCTTGCTGGCCGCCACGGCATTTTTTCTTTGGATGCGCCAGAAACAGGACGACACCGACGACCTCGAGCGGCAGCGCCGCGCGTATGTGAACCGCATCGGGCGCATCGTGGAAGGCCGGGTCCTTGAAATTGTGGACCACGGGAAAACCTCCGTTGCCGGCGGGGCTTTGCAGGGGCAAAAGACGCTGTCTGGAGGGCTGCTTCGCCAGCACGACTCCCTTCCTCGCGGCTCACGCAAGCTCTTGTACTATTCCTATGCGATCTCCGGCGTTTCGTACGAGACGGCGCAGGATATTACCGGCCTGGATGAGCGCATCCATCTCTCCCGCGTTGCCGCCGGCCAGATTGCCAGCGTCAAGTACGACCCTTCAAATCCCAGCAACTCGATCCTCCTCGCCGACGACTGGTCCGGCCTCCACTAGGCGCGTGCCGCGCGGGGTCTCTTCCGCTTGCACGAGAAGCTTCTGGCTGCGCCACGCTCCTCCTATATGCGCCTTGCGCAATCTCTCCCGCGTCGAGACGCAAACCGCCGCCGTTTCCTCTGTTGTCACACTACAGCAGATGAGCCAGTTGCCTTTGAGCGGGCGCAATTTCGAGCAGTTTCTTTCGCTCGCG
>JAJXZD010000218.1 GCA_021780215.1 Acidobacteriota bacterium | reverse complement strand
ACGTGTGGAGCCGGCCATCGCATCGATCTTGCGAAGCTGGTCGTCGCCCTCGATTCCGATCAGGCAATCGCCCGCCTGAATTCTGGCCTCAGGAGAAGGATTAAAGGTCATTGCGCCGGAGGCATTCTTCACCGCCAGAACGATCACCCCGGATTGCTGCCGGATCGCCGAATCTGCCAGCGATTTGCCCGCCAAGCTGGATTTTTCCACTACTTGCACTTCGCCAATTTCAATATCCAGGCGCTCCGTCCCGACGGCGGTGTCAATGAAATCGAGCACATTCGGGCGCAGGAGCAGTTGCGCGATACGGTGGCCGATGAAGTAGTAAGGCGAGAGAACCTGCGAGGCGCCCGCGCGCAGCAGTTTTGAGGTTGCCTCCTCTTCGCTGGCCCGTGCGATGATTTTCAGATCGGACCGGAAGCCCCGCGCAGTGAGAACAATGTAGAGATTTTCGGCGTCGGAGCTGACTGCGGCGACGAATCCCTTGGCATGCTCGATACGCGCCTTGCGGAGATTCTCTTCGCTCGATGCATTGCCGATGATGACGGGGATTTTTTCGGTCTCCGCCCATCGCGCGCGGATAGGATCCTTCTCAATAATCACGCAGGTCTGGCCGCGCGCCAGTAACTGACGCGCGACGGTTCGGCCCACGCGTCCAGCCCCGCAAATTATATAGTGGCCTGAGAGATGGGAGAGTTCGCGCTCCATGCGTCGGCGGCCAATGACCTTTCCGAACTCGAATTCTAACAATGCCTGCGAGATGCTGGCAATCGTGAATCCCGCCGCGATCACTGAGGCCACGATCAAGAAGGAGTTAAAGATCTTTCCGATGTGGGAGAGCGGATGAACCTCCCCATAACCTACCGTGGTCATGGTGGTTAGCGTCATATAAAAGCCGTCAAACCATGACCAACCCTCAATCGTGTGAAAGCCAGTGGTGCCGGTGACGATCACTATGCTCAGCGAAATCAGGGCGAGGCGGAGGCGGGTTTGGGTGCTCATGGAACGCGCATGCGTGACGGAATGGCATGGTCGGGTGCGGCCGAGCGTTTGTCAAGGGCGCAGGCGGCGAGGCCGGCCGAAAAAATTTTCACTTGCGCGGGAACGCGGACGGGCGTATGAGGGGTTTGTGGAGATCCTATGCCACAAGGGGAGCGTTGTATGACTCCACCGGACATAGAATCCTGAGTCCATTTAGCACACCGCTCTTGCGGTGTGGCTCGCGGACCCTGCCCTCGGCATCGCCCGCAGCATATGGAACGAACGTAGCGGGGGGCTGCCAGGCTCCCCGCTTCGTTTTTTCAGCCGGTATCTTCATCTTCCACGCGAAGTGGCTTACTAAACGGCTGGCGCCTTTCCACATTCCGACCTTGCGGATGAATGTCTTTGGTCAGTTCCCATCTGGCTCGGTGCTCTTCAGGGGCGTGCTGGGTTTCTGACGCCGGACCCTCCAGGCATGGTAGATGGCGGGCAGGAAGGAGAGAATGATAACGACCGCAATAATGTAATGAATGCGCTTGTCCACGTCTGGGACGGTTTTCCCCAACGTATAGCCGAGGAGCACCATCCCCCAGACCCACAGCACTCCCCCCAGGATGTCGTAGAACAGATAACGAAAATAGGCCATTTTGGCCGCGCCAGCCACCGGAGGACAAAACGTCCGGATAATCGGCACGAAGCGCGCCAGGATGATCGTCTTTCCGCCATATCTTTCGTAGAACTCATGCGCCATCTGCAGGTGGCGTTTGTGGAAAAAGCGGGAGTCTTTCCGCCGGTAGAGGCTCTCTCCCGCCTGGCGGCCAATCAGGTAACCCACCTGGTCTCCCGCAATCGCGCACAAGGTCGCCAGTGAGAGCAGCCAGGCGAGCCGCAAGTGACCGGCCCCGGCGAACACGCCAGCCGTTACCAGCAGGGAATCGCCGGGCAGGAAAAAACCCGCGAACAGACCTGTTTCGATGAAGACGATCACGCAGACGAGCAGGGTGCCGCCCCACTCGATGAGGCCGCGAACGTCGTAGAGCTGCACCAGAAGCTGCCTTAGGGATTCCATCGTGCCGGCTGTTCCTCCGTCCTTCTCCCGTCCTATCCGGAAAATGCCAGGAATCTAAAGTAGCAGAATTGCAGTGGATTGCGGCAGCCGCGCCTCCCAAAACGAGTAGTACTTGCCTCCCACGAGGATTAGCTCCCTGTACCATTGGCCAGGGTGTTCCCCAGGCCGAAAATCGCCGTGGTCGAGGCAGTTACTCCAAGGAGGGACTCTGATGGAAGGTGGCTATGCGGTCTGGATGGGGCAGCCGGTAATTCTTCGAGTGGTGACGGGAAGTCTCCGAGTCCCCTTGCGAGGGCGTCTGGTATCGGAGACCAGCGAATCAGTCCGGCTCCGGATTGCGGATAGCTGGGACGTGGACATCTTCAAGAACATGGTCGTCGGCGTTGAGCACGACGTGCCGGTTTACGTCCTGAACTGAGTCGTCGTCATGAACGCCATCCGCTCCAATTTCTGCGCACCAAACGACCACTCATTTAGCGGTGAGATGCGGCTTACCTCGGCCTTTGAGGATCCGGTCATGCGAGAGATGCTCCTCTCGGTACGCGATGCGGTGGTTGGCCTTGGCATGCAGGTAGTCTTTCGGGTCACCATCCTGTTGCGGCGCTGGAATTACTGACGCCGCGGCATCGCAAATCGGTTTTTCGGCCCACCCCCTACCCCCGGCCCCGAGTCCGTCCAAGGACTCGGGGCGCTTGCTTTCGTGATTGACCTGCCTGGAGCGGTTGCGAACAACCGCTTAAAACCGGCGCGAAATGCTCAACTCAATGGTATAACTTACAGCCCATCCAAATTTATCTAAGGAGCCTGGGAATGAAGATTGCCGGTGTGGGAAGCGCGTTTCCGAAATATTACTACCCGCAAGAGGTTCTCGTTGCCGCGCTGAAGAACTACTGGCTTCATCGCCTGCCTAACCCGGACATTTTGGACCGCCTGGATGAGAGCATGAAGGTGGACGGCCGCTATACCGCCCATCCCATCGAGTTCTACGAGAACATGAAGACCTGGGGGCAGGCGAACGATGCCTGGATTGAAGTGGGGCTGGAGATTGGGGGGAAAGCGCTCTGCCGCGCTCTGGCCAGCGCGGGACTCGATCCGCAGGATTTGAGCGCCATCTTCGTGACATCGGTAACAGGGATTGCCGCGCCGTCTATGGACGCCCGACTGGTGAACCGGCTTGGACTTTCCCGCAACATCAAGCGCATTCCCATTTTTGGCCTTGGCTGCGTGGCCGGGGCGGCGGGAATCTCCCGCGCCGCGGATTATGTGCGTGGCTACCCTGGAGAGAACGCGGCACTCCTCTCGATCGAGCTGTGCTCGCTGACGCTCCAGAGGGACGACCTCTCGATGGCGCATCTGATTTCGGCGCTGCTGTTTGGCGACGGCGCTGCCGCGGTGATTGTCTCCGGGGCGGAGCTGGACGCCAAAGGGCCGGAAATCCTCGCCGCCAAGTCCATCTTCTATCCCAATACAGAGCGGACGATGGGCTGGGATATTTCTGAAAGAGGATTCCGCATCGTGTTGTCTCCGGAAGTCCCGGACACGGTCCTCCGGCACCTCGGAGGAGATGTGGACACTTTTCTGGGCGAGCAGGGCATGACGCGAAAAGACATCGGAAGCTGGGTGATGCACACGGGCGGGCCTAAGGTCCTCGAAGCGACGGCCACGGCGCTGGGCATTACGAGGGAGGACCTCACCGCTTCCTGGGAATGCCTGAGGAAGGTCGGCAATTTGTCCTCGACTTCGGTACTGTTGGTGCTCGAGGACGTGTATCGGAACCGCCGGCCGGCCTCCGGCACGTTCTCCATCCTCGCCGCTATGGGCCCCGGGTTCTGCTCCGAACTGATCCTGCTCCGCTGGTAGCGGCACATTGTTCGCGAGCCTAAAGAGCTGTGGGCGGCTCGTTGCACTTTCGGACGAAGTGCGGGGCGACAGCATCAGCGCGCCAGCGAAAGGATATTCCAGATGAGTCAAGGCCATGCTGCGCTGCTCGCCGGCGATCCGGGGTTACAATGAAAACAGCGAGGTGGTCATGAGCGACGAGCTGGTCATAGCGGGGCGGGCGTTCAGATCGCGGTTGATTGTGGGGACCGGAAAGTACCGCAGCTTTCAGGAGATGGCGCAGGCGCTGGCGGCATCCGGGGCGGCGATAGTCACCGTCGCGGTCCGCCGGGTGAATTTGAGCGACCGAACCCAGGAATCGTTGCTTGATTACATTGACCGCGAAAGACTGTTCATCTTGCCGAACACCGCGGGCTGTTACACGGCGGACGAAGCCGTGCGTGCCGCCCGGCTGGGGCGCGAGGCCGGCCTGTCGGAGTGGGTGAAGCTTGAGGTGATCGGCGATCAGCAGACTCTTTTCCCCGAGACGGAAGAGCTGATTCGGGCCACGAAGATCCTGGTGAAGGAAGGCTTCGTCGTTCTGCCCTACACGAGTGACGATTTGATCGTGGCGCGAAAGCTGATTGATGCGGGAGCAGCGGCCGTGATGCCCCTGGGCGCGCCTATCGGTTCGGGCATGGGAATTCAGAACATGGCCAATCTGCGAATTCTGCGGGAACGCATCACAGAAGTGCCTCTGATCGTTGACGCGGGCGTCGGAACGGCCTCTGACGCGGCCATTGCCATGGAGCTGGGCGCCGATGGCGTGTTGATGAACACGGCCGTCGCCGGCGCGCGCGATGCAGTGCTGATGGCCGAGGCAATGCGAGCGGCGGTCGAGGCCGGGCGGAAAGCATTCCTGGCAGGCCGCATCGAGAAGCGGCTCTACGCAACGGCGTCAAGCCCGGTGGCAGGGGTAGTGCGATAAGCCGCCGGTTCCGCGCTGTAAGGACCCAATCGTTCCGCGGCCTAGCGGAACAGCAGGTGCCAGCTGATGTCCACCAGGCCGTGGACCAGCGCTCCCGGAAGCAGCGACCGCGTCCTCATCCACAAATGACCGTAGAAGAGCCCCGCGATGGTCGCCAGGAGCACGTATTTCCAATTGGGATAGGGCGTATGCAGAATATGCGACAGGCCGAAGATCGCGGAAGCCGCTATCAGACCAAGCCAAGAATTTTTCAGGGTTCCCGAGAAACAATTTTGCAGCAGGCCCCGGAAGAGAAACTCCTCCGGCCACGCTGTGAAGTAGAGAATGCCCACCGCTGAGAGAGGGAGTGCCCGCAGGCGTTTCAGCGAGGGCGCCCAGAAAAGAAAGTGCATTTTCAGGCCGAGCGGGATCGCAATCGCCGCAAAGATAAGAAAGTGAAGGACGATGATGGCCGTGAACCCACGGCGCCAGTCAAGGCTGTATCCCACTCCATCCAGTCGCCGGACGAGCAGAAAAGCCGCTGTGCCGGTGCCAAGCGCCATGAGGATCGAAAGGCTGTGGCTCAGCACAGGAGGGTAGGGAAATACCCTGTGCATCCAGTGAAATTCCACAGGCGCCCAAATCAACGCAACGCTGGCATAATCCTCCCAGGCACCCGGCGGCTTCCCCTTTGCTCCCGCGAGGAGCAGGGCCGGCAGGATGGCGTAGGCGGCGCCAGCTAGTGCGAGTCTCCAATCACCAGTAAGGATGACCGTATAGATCAAGGCCGCCAGGAGGGGAAGCAGTGGCGCAAGATTGCCGCCGCTCCCCATCAGGAATCCCTGAACTGCTTCCCGGACGCAGCGAACGGCGAGGAAAAACTCGAAGGCAAACAGTCCCGCGGCAACGCCAAGAGCGACGGTAAATCGCGGCCCATGAAGACCGAGGTAGAGCCCGTAGGACGTGGCCAGGAGAACCACACCGGCCCAGATCAGCAGCGCCGCCGGGAGGCTGATTTCGCGTGATTGGCTTTCCGCCATGATCGGCGATTTTACTGGATGAGTTTGGCGTGCAGGGAAAAACTTGCACCGACCTGCCGGTTCGGAGATTCTGAGACGCCTCGAAGATGAGCGGAAAACAGCGCTACGATTACATTGACTGGCTGCGCGGCCTCGCCTGCCTGGGAATGTTCCAGACGCATTGCTATGACTCATGGCTCGGCGGCTCCGCGCGCGAAAGCTCTTTCTTTCACTGGTCGCAGCTCATGGGAACCCTTCCCGGCCCGCTCTTTCTCTTCCTGGCGGGCGTCTCCTGTGCCCTGGTCACGGACCGGATGAGGCGCAAGGGCGTCCCCGCAAACACAGCGGCCGGCACGATAATCCGCCGAGGCGCGGAAATTCTCGGGCTGGGGCTGCTCCTGCGCCTGCAGGAATTCTTATTGGGACAACCGTGGGCGCCATGGACGGACCTGCTGCGGGTGGACATCCTGAACACAATCGGGATCTCGATCATGGCGATCGGGATCGTATCCTGGATGGCGCGAGGTCGCGCGGCAAATGCGCTGTTGGCTGCCGCGCTTGCCGCGGCGATTGCCCTGGTCACGCCCCCGTTGTGGACCACCTGGCGGCCGCGCTGGCTGCCTTGGTATTTCGAGTCCTATATCAACGGTGTCCATATCTACAACGCGCCGCAGCCATGGCTCTTTCCACTATTTCCGTGGATGGCTTTTGCGTTTGCAGGGCTTGCCGCGGGGCTCATTCTGTTCGCCGACTGGCCGGCTCGGAATTCCGGAAAGACAATTGCCCTGTTTGGCGGCGCGGGCGCCGGATTGCTGCTGCTCTCTGTCTGGTTGGATGCCCGGCCCGAGAAATTGTACGCCGTGTATGATTACTGGCACACCAGCCCGAATTTCTTCATGGCGCGAGTGGGTATTTTGCTGCTCCTGATGCTGGCCGGTTACACCTGGTGCCGGTCGGGGGCGGGCCCGGCGGTCTTCAGTCCGCTGATCCAGATGGGCCAGACGTCGCTGCTCGTATATTGGGTGCACATCGAGTTCGTGTACGGCAGGTTCTCGATCTTGCCCAAGCGCGCGGAAACGATCCCCACGGCCACGATGGGACTGGCAATAATTTTCGTCGCCATGGTGCTCTTGTCCATGGCACGCACACGGTACAAAGGGCGGGGAAGAGAAATCCTCGGACGGCTGCGGGGAATGCGCCGCGGCCTGCGTTCTCCCGCAACCGGCTAGTGACGCGCTGGCCTGGAAGAGGGCGATGCAGCGGCTGGCGCGCCGCCTGGGGGCGGCTGCACCTTGAAAATGTACTCTCCGGGCCGGGCCAGGCCCATTTCTTCGCGGGCAATCCTCTCAATGGTTTCCGGGTCTGACTTGAGCGATTTTACGCGCTCCTGCAGGCGCTGGTTCTCGCTGCTCATCCGGTCAATTTCCTGCTGCATGCGAGCAGCCTCCTGCCGGGCATGGTGCATTGCCAGCAACCCGTGCCTTCCGAAGACGTCCTGGAGCAGGAGCAGTGCCAATCCGCCCATCAGCAGCCAATTTAGATTCCGGCGGCAAAAATCGCGCATTGCCTCGGTCAAGCTGGCGTTCGAAC
>JAJXZD010000215.1:5388-7489 GCA_021780215.1 Acidobacteriota bacterium | reverse complement strand
GACGTCCTGGCAGATGTCGCAACCGATGACGGCGCGCCCGATTGCCGGACGGAGGTCTTCGGGGATCGGGCCGCGCAGCTCGATCGTGAGATAAGAGATGCAGCGACGCGCATCGAGCACGCCGGGCTCGGGAAACGCATGCGTGGGGCAAGCATCGAGGCAGCGGGTGCAAGTGCCGCACAGGTCGGGCGGAGGAGCGTCCGCCGGGCCGAGAGTCGCTTCGATATCCAGTGTGGTCACGATAACGCCGAGAAAAAGCCAGGAGCCGAGGCGGGCGTTGATGAGGCAGGTATTTTTTCCGAGCCAGCCGAGACCGGCATATTTCGCCGCAACGCGCTCGACGACGGGGCCGGTGTCCACATACGCGCGAGCTTCGAAGGGCTCGGAAAAAGCGGCGCGCATTTCTTCGATGAGGGCTTTCAACTTTCGCAGCAGCACGTCGTGATAATCGTCGCCCCAGGCGTAGCGGGAAATCCATCCGCGGGGCGGGGAGACCGGCGAATCGGCGGGCAGTTGCGTCGAGAGAGGCCGTGGCGAGTGGTAGTTGAGCGCCACGACAATCAGGCTGCGCGCGCCCGGAAGAATTTGTGCGGGGCTGGCACGGCGCGGGTCGTGCAGATAGCGCATCTCTCCCGCGTAGCCCCGGTCCAGCCATTCCGGCAAACGGGCAAGCTCGGGAAACGGCGCGGCCGCTCCGCCGATGGTTGCGACGCCACAGAGGTCAAATCCCGCCGCGCGGGCGCGCTTGTCAATCCATCGCGCGCGCTCGGACGACGTCATCCCTCCATCATGCCCCAAGAGCGGCGGGGTGCAAAATCCGGCGTTTTGCTTGTAAGTGCGGCGGGGGTTGCATACAATCGCCAATTGTCCCAGAGACAACGGAGAAAGTGAATGAGCAAGCGGATCGGCGCGAAAATCAGCGGAGTGGCCGGATACCTCCCGCCGCGCGTGGTCACCAACGCGGACCTCGAAAAGATCGTGGACACGACGGACGAATGGATTCGCACGCGGACGGGGATCCGCGAGCGGCATTACGCTGATCCGGGCGTGGCAACGTCGCATCTGGGGACGGAAGCGGCGAGAAAGCTGCTGGCGGCGCGAGGCGTGCCCGCCGCAGAGATCGAGCTGATCGTGGTGGCCACGGTGACGCCCGACATGTTCTTTCCCGCGACGGCCTGCCTGATTCAGGACCGGCTGGGAGCGTCGAGAGCGTGGGGATTCGACCTGTCGGCGGCCTGTTCGGGATTCCTCTACGCGCTGACCACCGGGGCGCAGTTCGCCGACTCAGGCAATCATAGGAAGGTGCTGGTGGTGGGCAGCGACGTCATGACTTCGATCCTCGATTTCAAGGACCGCGCGACCTGCGTGCTGTTCGGAGATGCGGCGGGCGCGGTACTGCTTGAGCCGACCGCCAACGGAGAGGAAGGCATCCTCGACTACGCGCACGACATTGATGGCTCGGGCGGCTGCAACCTGTACATGCCCGGCGGCGGATCGCTGCATCCCGCCTCGCACGAAACGGTGGACCAGCGCATGCATTACGTCCACCAGGAGGGCCAGCAGGTTTTCAAATACGCCGTGCGGCGGATGAGCGAACTGGCCACGCAGATTCTGGAGCGCAACGGGCTGACGAGCCGCGATCTGGCGCTCGTCGTGCCGCATCAGGCCAACATGCGCATCATCCGGGGCATGCAGGAACGGCTGGGGCTGGACGACTCGAAGGTGATGGTGAACATTGACCGCTACGGCAACACCACCGCGGCCACGATTCCGCTGGGGCTGGTGGATGCGGTCGAGCAGAAGCGGCTGCGCAAGGGCGACTTGGTGCTGCTGATCGCCGTCGGCGCAGGCTACACCACCGGCACGGTGCTGTTGCGCTGGGCCTACTGACGCGGCGCGCGGTCCCTCCTCCATGCCGCGCGCGCCGAAATCAATCCTCCCCGCACGTGCTCGCGCAATTCCCCAAGAACAACAGGACCGGGTCCGCGTCGCCCGAGGTCGTCGAAATGCCGACCAGCTTGGTCGGCGAGACGATATAGAACGCGGCGTTGGAGGACGACGGCGCCGTCAAAACATACGTCCCGCTTCCATCGGTGGATCC
>JAJXZD010000215.1:0-5378 GCA_021780215.1 Acidobacteriota bacterium | reverse complement strand
AGTCAGCGAGTACGTGCCGGTCACCGAACCGGAGGTCGAGCCGCCCGACGTGCTCTGTTCCTGCGTGCCCGTGATGGTGCCGGCCGTGGACGAGGAACCAGCCAGCGTGTACGAACCGACCAAGTCCTGCACGGGAGAAGTGGCGGGAGGCGCGGTTCCCTGCGCGAACAATCCGGCAATCGTCGAGGCGGAAAAGGGCCCAGTGGATTGGGGTTCGAGAAGGCCGAACTGCGGAATGGGGATGCCGCTGTTGCTGAGGGTCTCGCCGATGGCAAACGCCTCGTTGTTGTTGACGATATATAAGATCAGCGCCATGGGCGTCGTGATGCCCGAGTTGACGCGGCCATATTGATCCTGCAGGGTGAAAGTCATGCCGATGGGGGCGTAGGGGGTGATCGTCCCGGCCCGGTTTTCGAGGATCGAGATGGTGTAGGCGGAGGAACCAGTGCCGGCGAGCGAGATCAACGCAACATCCGGCACATAGGAGCCATTGGTTGGATACTGTCCGAGCATCCCGGCCACGGAGGTCGCCGTGAATGTGCTCCCGGTAAGGCCGACAAACGGCGCTCCGACCTGGGCGAGCATTTTTCCGGCCATCAGAAAGGGCTCGGCAGGAGTGGACGTTGCGCTGACCGTGTCGGTCTCGACGAGAAAGGCCTCCGAAGCAGTGACCGGGTAAACGTCAAAGTTCATCGCTCCCAGGGTGAAAGAAAGTGACATCGAGCAACGGGTGGACTGCGAAGTGGTATTGAAGGTTCCGGACAAGCTCAAATCGCCCTGGCTGCCGCTCGAAATCGTCACGCCCCCCGGCCAGTTCGAATCCTCTTCTCCGCTCGAAATGGAGCCCGCAGTGCCCACAGTACCCGACGGCGTGGCCAGGAAGCTGCCGACGACGACGGTGGGGCCGGCCGGCGCAAGTCCCGTCTGGTTGATGTGCTGGCCGGTGATTCCGAAGACCCAGTTGCCGTTGATGGTGTTCGCCGCGCATGTGCTCACTGTGCGCTTTTCAATCTGGCCCGAGCCGCGCGTGCCGCTGGAATCGGTTTCGATCATGCGGCCGTAGGAGCCGGTCGCGTCGTTGACAAAGCTATACGAAGGCTTGCCGGGCAATCCCGAAAAATTCAGCGTGCCGATATTCCCCGCCCCGACGGTATACGTGCCGGTGGTCGCCGCGGGGCTTTGCGGCGTTCCTCCAACGGAGTTGAGGTCCTCGAGAATGCTCGTTAGGTTGCCTTTTCCATCCGCCGTGAAGCTGCCGGCGACGACGATGGCATCGCCGCTCGAATTGAATCCGCTGAACTCGAAAGCGTAGTTGCCGCTGAGCTGGGCAAGATTGCTGATGGTGATGCTAAGCGAAGCCGTGGCGGGCGTGGTCCCGATGCTGTCGGCGACCTGCACGGTGAAATTGAATGTCCCGAGCTGCGTGGGCGTGCCGCTGATGGAACCACTGCTTGCCAGGGTAAGTCCCGGCGGGAAGGAGGACGGAGCGGTGGTGAGCGTCCAGGAATAGGGTGGCACGCCGCCGGTAGCCTGCAGGGTCGTCGCGGGATAGGGGGAATTAAGCGCTCCATTGGGGAGCGAGGCGGTCGTCACCTGCAGCGGGAGCGGAGGCCCGATAGTGATGCTCAGCCCGGCCGTGCCGGTCTGCCCGGCGGAATCAGCCACCTGTATCGTGAAACTCGAATTGGTCTGCGACTGGGGGATGCCGGAAATCGTGACGGAACTCGATGTGCTGGAGCCGAGCGTCAAGTTTGGGGTCAGCGAACCCGCGACGATGGACCAGGAGAAGGGAGGCACACCGCCGGTTTCGTTGATCGTGGCGGAATACTGGCTGCCCCAATTGCCCGATGGCAGAGAGGTCGTGGTGATCAGGGGTGCACCCTCGACGGTGATGGCGAGAGACGCCGACTGCGACGGATAGGTTACCGAGGTGGCCTTCACGCTATCGGAAACGGATTGGCCGGCGGCGACCGTCGGAGCGACATAGGTGACGGACGTGGTGGTCGCACCGGTGAGGGTCCCATGTGCCGGAGGCGCCCAAGTGACGCCGGCGCCCGACGAATCATTGCGTACGGAGGCCATGATCGAAAGCGTGTGCGTGGGGCCCTGTCCGATGACTTGCGGCGTGCTGGGAGACAAAGCGACGGAATGAAACGCCACCGGCGTGCCCACGCATGCGGCACTTTGCAAACACGCAATCAGCGCGACAAGAGACCACAGCCACAACCCGGCGCGCTTCTCCATGGGGCCTCCTTCCGTCCTCATCCTTGATGCACAGAAATCCCCGTAATATTTAGACCACAAATCCAAATGCCCCAGCGGAAGATTAGGGCGCGCATTGGCGTATCAGGCAACCATCAGACCCGGTGCAAGATGGCGCTGCAAGGAGGACGGATTCCGATCAGGTGCGTGTGGCCTTGTGCTTCTCCAGCTCTTCGAGTAGCTCGGTGCGAGTCAGCACGCCCTTGCGGAGAAGCAAGCGCAGCAGGGCCGACAGGGTCTGGGGCGTAGCCGGCAATTCGTCGAGGTCGAGATGGAAAGTCTGCGGACCAAGCCGCGACGCGGGACCAGACGCGGGCGGAAGGGGGGGAGGCACGGCGGCGGGCATGCAGGCCGGCAATGTGGAATGCGGCTGCGGTGCAGCAAGGCCCTTTGGCAAAGGCCCCATGGGCGGAGCGAATTTGCGAAGGCGTTCGTAGTCCTCGGGGCTCATGCCCGTGAAGGCGACGCCCATGCCGAAGCCATCCTGCGAGCAGCAGACCCGGCCGGAGAGTTGCATGGTGCGCCCTTCGGCGCTAAATGAGATATCGATCAGAGTGCCTTCCGGAAGCGGGGCGAGCATTTCAACGTAGCAGCCGCCGAGAGAAATATCAGTGATTTTCCCGCTGAGAGTCACTCGACTGTACGCCCCGTGCGCGGTGACATGCGCATCGAGCCGGCACGGATAACGTGCGAATTTGCGGCGTTCCTGCTGCGGCGCGGCGGTGGCGGCGTGCTTGAGGGCCGATGGAGCCGGCTCGGCAGGCTCGGGCGCGGCGGGATCGTAAGTATCCGGCTTCCAGGAGAGCGGAGGAATGCCCCAGATATACTTTCCCGGCTCGAGGCAGCGAACCCCCACTCGCCATTCCTTAGTGCGCTTATCGATGTGGGCCCATTGAATGC
Source organism: Acidobacteriota bacterium (assembly GCA_021780215.1). Classification (GTDB taxonomy): domain Bacteria; phylum Acidobacteriota; class Terriglobia; order Acidiferrales; family UBA7541; genus Palsa-295. Next base: position 2,216 of record JAJXZD010000215.1, on the reverse strand, counting down.
GATACCACGCCCGCTGATTCTGAGATTCAATCTCGACTTTGCGGCCCGGCTCGGCGACTCCCTCGAGACCTTTCAGCAAGGCTCCGGTGCAGCTGATGTCGGCGGTTTCCGTGGTGACCACGAACGGCGCACCACGGGAACCAATCCCGCGGACAATGACAGGAAATGAAATGGCGATACGCTGCTCGCTGCGGCGCCCCACGTGCCCTCCCGTACCACGCGCCTAAACGAACGCACACCGCCTGACTCTGAGAGGTAAGACCAGATTAGAGTGCGATCTCGCAGGGAGCAAGATCGCAGAAACGATTGTTTCCAGAGGAGTAACCGAACGCCCCGGCGCGAGCCGCAACGTCCGCTAGGAAGCTTCCTGCGCGGCTTTGAAATCCGCTTCCAGGGCGGCGCAATACTGCCTTTCGGCTTCGAGTTCCGCCTGGAGCTTGCGGACCAGCAGCTCGAAGCGGCGGATTTCGTTGCGCAGTTTTTGCACGTCCCCGCTGGCCGGAGCCGCAGGGGCGGAGTGAACGGGGACAGGCGGGGCGGCGCGCGGCGCGAAAGCCCCAGTTGGAGCCGGAGGCGAAGCAGACACCGGTGGAGCGCTGAAGAGGCTGCTCAGAACCCGCGCGGCTGCACCTGGAGCGGGCTCGGCGGCCGGGGAGGGCTTCCCGCCATTGCCGTCCGATTTGGGACGGAGGAGATTCTTGACCCTGGCGATCAGGTCCTGGGGCTGAAACGGTTTGCGGATCAGCTCGTCCGCCTTCACGGCCATGGCCTTCTCGGCTACCGACTTATTCACCACCCCGGACATCAGAATGACCGGCGTGCGGGCCAGCCGTTCATGTTCCTTGACGAACTGGCAGACCTGATAGCCGTCCTTGTCCGGCATGATGACGTCGGTGATGACCACGTCGGGAGCCAGGGCGTCAAACTGCGCCAGAGCGGAAGCCGCGTCCGCACAGGTGACCACCTGGATATTCTCCTTGCGAAAAGCGATCTTGATTACCTCGCGCATGGTGGCGCTGTCGTCAATGAAATAGACCGTGGGCATGCGCGCGGGGGCGAGCGTCTCGGTTCCGTTCATGGCGACTCCTTGTTGACCGAATCCCGGGCGGCATCCCGCTGATCCTCGTCTAACTCGCGCATGGCGTCGAGAAGCAGGTCGGTGGCCGAGCGGAGAACGGTGCGTTGCGCGGCGGTGGCTCCGTAGATGAACTTGTAGACGCCCTGCGGGGCGCCCTGGCACGCCTTGATGATTTGGGTGACTGCCTCGTCGCCGAAGAGCGAGGCGCACTCGGCGTGAAAGATTTCTCCGCCTTCGAGGAAGATGATTCCGTCGAGCTCGCCGGCATTGATGTGCAGGGCGCCGGTCTGATGGGCCTGGGCGAGCATCTGAATTACGCCGGGAAGATCGAGATGCGAAAGGCTGCCGCTGAGGGCCGTTTCGGCCGCCGAGAGCATCTGCGTGGGCTGAAAGCCGTTCTGGCGGCTGAGGAGAAAATCGCGGATGTGCGCCGCGATGTCCGCCGCCGGCCGGCGGCGGTCCACGTAGTCGTCGCAACCGACGCGATAGGCTTCGAGCAGCGCCTGATCCCCTCCCGCACCCACGGCGATGAGCGGAATCGCCAAGGTCTTCGGATCGGCGCGCAGAATGGGAGCCATCTCAAGAGCGCCCATCTCGCGCAGATTCGTGGCGCAGAGAATGGCCGCCGGCACGTTCCACTCCAGCATGGTCAGAGCGTAGGTTGCCTGGGTGCTGGGGATCACGTCGAATCCCTGCATCTTGAGGGCGTCGCCGAGCTTCTTGGCGAAATAGACGTTGCTGTCAATCAGCAGAATGCGCGGGGATCCCGCCGGCGCGTTCACGGGCCGTCCTCCCGGGGGCTGGCCTTGCCTCCGGACGCGCTCCCTGCGGCCAGCAAGAGATCAAGATCCAGCACTTCGGCAGGCTGTTCTCCCGCAGCAATTGCGCCGGAGACGTACGCCGGCCGTTCGGGCGGCGGAGGCTGGACGTCCCCGCTGACGAGTTCGCATTCGCCGCTCACCGGAATGGCCGCCCATTCGGCAGCGTGCACTCCACGCCGGCGAGTGACCAGGTAAAAGCGCTGCGCCGAGGAGGGCCTGGCGCCAAGCTGCGCCCATGCGTCAAACACAGGCACGATGCGCCCGCGCCGAAGAATGACTCCAGCAAGAGAGGGCGTGCCGTGAGGGAATTTGTGCAA
>JAJXZD010000210.1 GCA_021780215.1 Acidobacteriota bacterium | reverse complement strand
TGCGGTGCTCTTGCTGATTTGTCAGCGGATTTGAATGGGCCCAGAAGAGGGGTGTTTCTCGCCGGGGACATTGCTAGTCAGAGCGAGCAATCTTCTGGGCCCGCTGGCGCACACTATCTCGTAAAAAGGGCTTAGTCGCTGTGCCCGCTGTCACGGATGAGAGTGACAGGCGTCACAACTTGCGGAAATTTCGCCAATAGAAACATTCCCACATCGAAAAATTTAGTCTGGATTATACTCGCCCGGATGCACACGGTACGGTACTTGTCTGTGCAGTTTCCTTATCTGACTTGGGCAAACGGAGAGAGCGACATGGACATTTGTTTCGACACCTGCGGCATGCCAGGGGCAGCGCCAAAGATTCGTCCTGGCGTGGCTTTCCGCTGGCCCGCAGGCTGGATGGTGTGCGCGTGCTTCCTGCTATGGATTCTCTCCGCGTTTGGTGCGTCGGCGCAGCAGACCAAGCAGCCTCCGCTCATCGGCCCGATGGAAAGAATCGCGGTGCAGCCGATCTTCAACAAGAATTGCGCCAGTTGCCATCGGAATATCAACGCGACGGCTGGCGGGCCCGCTTCGCAAGCCGGATCGGCTCCGAGCACCGAAACGCTCTCGCAAATGACTCCTGAGGCGATCTATGCGGCGCTCACCACGGGGGTGATGGCCGAGCAGGCCCGGAACCTCACCGCGGACCAGAAGCGCATGATTGCTGAGTTCTTCGGAGGGCGCCCTCTCGGCACGGCCAGCATCGGTGACGCCAAAAATATGTCGAACCGCTGTTCGGCCAATCCGCCGATGAGTGGTCTCTCGGCGAGCCCCTCCTGGAATGGATGGGGGAACGGTCTCGACAATACGCGGTATCAGCCGTCGGCAAGCGCCGGACTCGCTTCAGGCGATATGCCGAATCTCAAGCTGAAGTGGGCATTTGGGCTGCCCGGTGGCGCGGAGACGTACGGCCAGCCGGCGGTTGTCGCGGGGCGGCTCTTCTTTGGCGACGATAACGGCTTTGTCTACTCGCTGGATGCGGCGACGGGATGCGTTTATTGGTCCTTCTACGCGGACGCGCAGGTGCGTACGGCTCCCGTGATTGGCACGGTGCGCGGCGCGGGCGCCCGCTACGCGGTCTATTTCGGCGACAAAAAGGCCAACGTGTATGCCGTGGATGCGCGGACCGGTCAGTTGATTTGGAAGACGAACCTCGAGCGCCGCCAGCTTGCGCACATCACCGCAGCGCCGGTGCTTTATGGCGGGCGGGTGTACGCTGCCGTGGCCGGCTCGGAGGAGATCGTATCCGGCGACCCGCATTATCCCTGTTGCACCTACCGGGGCAGCCTGTCCGCGCTCGATGCGCGCACAGGGAAGCTTCTTTGGAAGCGCTACACGATTCCTGAAGAGCCAAGGCCCACCCGGAAAAACTCCCTGGGCACACAGCTCTGGGCGCCTGCCGGGGCTTCGATCTGGAGCGCGCCGACCATTGATCCCAAGCGCCGCGCCGTCTACGTCACCACGGGCAATGCTTTCACCGAGCCGGCCGCGAAGACCTCAGATGCAATCCTGGCCTATTCCCTGGCCGATGGAAAACTCCTGTGGGCCTATCAGGCAGTTCCCAACGACGCCTCGCCAGCCGGCTGCAATGGCCCCGGCCCCAAGGGAGAACAAAGAACGTCGGGCCAGACTGGGATTTTGCGAACTCGGCTATCCTGCGTACGCTCCCAAATGGCAAGAGGATCCTGGTTGCGGCGCATAAGGGAGGGGGAGTGGTTGCCGTGGACCCTGACCGGAAAGGCACCGTCGTGTGGACAGCCAATCTGTGGGAGCCTCCGACGAGCAAGGCCCTTCAGTACATTCAAATCATGTGGGGCGGAGCAGCGGATGATCAGAATGTTTACTATCCGCTGCAAACAGGCGGAGTCGCCGCGCTGCGCCTGACGGACGGAAAGCAGGTGTGGCTCGACCATCTGCAGCCATCGTCCGCTCACCTTGGGCCGGATGGGCGGCCCCGATGGGGCCTGGAGGCAGCCGTGACGGCGATACCAGGCGTCGTCTTTGCCGGCGGATGGGACGGCACGCTGCACGCGCTATCCGCTGCCGATGGCCGTTCCCTCTGGGAGTACGATACCGCGCGCGAATTCACAGCCATCAATGGGGTATCGGCGAAGGGCGGGTCGTTGGGCGCACCGGGGCCCGTGGTCGTGGGCGGCATGCTGTATGTCGGGTCGGGCTACGTGGGGACGGGGAACGGCATGCCAGGCAACGTGCTGCTGGCGTTCTCCGCTAAATAGCTGTGCCGAAAATGAACGATTCAGGCAAGCGAGATTGGCATTGAGTATTGCTTGGATATGTATCCTGCGTTAGGTTCGAGGCTCATGTTTACACTCAAAGGGAAAATCGCTCTTGTGACCGGCGCGTCGCAGGGAATCGGACGCGCCACGTCGCTCGCTCTTGCGGAGGCTGGGGCCACAGTGGCTGTGGCGGCGCGCAACCGGGAGAAGCTCGCTTCGCTCGCGGCGGAAATTGAGGCAGCGGGAGGAGCATCGCTGGCAGTGGCGATGGATGTGGCGGACGCCGCACAGGTGAAGGACGGCTTTCAGCTCATTCTTGGAAAATTTCAGCGGCTGGACATTCTGGTCAACAACGCTGCCATCACGCGGGACACGCTGGCCCTGCGCATGAAACTCGAGGATTGGGACGCGGTGTTGCGCACCAATCTGACCGGCGCGCATCTCTGCACCCAGCAGGCCCTTGCGCCAATGCTGAAGCAGCGCTCCGGCCGCATCATCAATGTGACCTCCGTGGTGGCCCAGACTGGCAACGCCGGCCAGGCCAACTACGTTGCCTCGAAGGCCGGCCTGATCGGCCTCACCCGGGCTATCGCAACGGAGGTCGCCTCGCGCTCCATCACGGTAAATGCCGTCGCGCCCGGGTTTGTCGAAACGCCCATGACCGAGCCCTTGCCGCAGGCGCTGAAGGACAAATTGAAGTCGCTGATCCCGCTCGGCCGGTTCGGCCAGGACCGCGAGATCGCCATGGCCATTGTGTTTTTGGCGAGCGACGAAGCTGCCTACATCACGGGCCAGGTCCTGGGGGTCAACGGCGGCATGCACATGGGATAGCGTAGCAGCGCTGGCTGGGGCGCGGTCTTCATGCTGCGCTCGGTGAAGAGGCCAGCGAGCCGAATGAGGGTCGGCACGGAAAAATCTTGCGCCGATGCGTGCGAACGGTTGACCGCGCCGGAAGTGGCGCTTAGAATGTTGGGGATTCTTTTGGGGCACGGTCCCCGCCCGATGTGCGGCCTCGGGGGTCCCAGGCTGCCAAAACCGGAGGAACAACGAGAATGGCCAGCGTCGAAGAACGCGTAAAGCAGATTATTGTCGAGCAGCTCGGTGTGGACGCAGGCGAAGTGACGCCTAGCGCTTCGTTCGTGGATGATCTGGGCGCCGATTCGCTCGACACGGTCGAGCTGGTGATGGCCTTCGAGGAAGCGTTTGGCATCGAGATTCCGGATGAGGACGCCGAGAAGATTGCCACGGTGAAGGACGCGATCGAGTACATCGAGAAGCACGCCAAGGCCAGCAAGTAGCCCCGCGGATTCGTCCCATCCCGAATAGGAGAATTGTCCTTTGAATCAGCGCCGAGTTGTCGTGACGGGCGTCGGGTTGGTCTGCGGCTGCGGCATCGGGACCGAGGAGTCCTGGAGTGCCCTGCTGGCCGGCCAAAGCGGGATCGCCGCCATCACCCAGTTTGACGCATCCGCGTTCGACTGCCGCATCGCCGGCGAGGTGAAGGGCTTCGATCCGCTGCAGTGGGTTGAAAAGAAGGAATTGAAGAAGATGGGGCGGTTCATTCAGCTGGCGCTGGCAGCCTCGGATTTCGCCATGCGCATGGCCGGGCTGGAGATCACGCCGGACCTCGCCGGCCTTACCGGCGTGTACATCGGATCGGGCATCGGGGGATTCGACGTCATCGAGCGAGAGCACTCGAAATATCTCCAGGGCGGGCCCGGAAAAATCTCTCCCTTTTTCATTCCCGCGGCCATTGTAAACCTGGCGTCCGGAAACGTCTCCATCCGCTACGGCGCCAAGGGGCCCAATTCAGCCACCGCCACGGCCTGCTCGGCCTCGGCGCACGCTGTGGGCGACGCCTTCAAAATCATCCAGCGCGGCGCCGCGGACATCATGATCGCCGGAGGCTCGGAGGCGGCGGTGACGCCCATGGGCATCGGGGGCTTTGCCGCCATGCGGGCGCTCTCGACGTGCAATGACGAACCGGCGCGCGCCAGCCGGCCCTTCGACGCGCAGCGCGACGGATTCGTGGTCGGCGAAGGTTCCGGCATTTTGATTCTCGAGGCGCTCGAGTTGGCCCAGCGGCGGGGCGCCAAAATTCTTGCCGAAATCGTGGGCTATGGAATGTCCGGCGACGCCCATCACATCACGCAGCCGGCAGAGGGCGGCGACGGCGGCTATCGCGTGTCAATCGCGGCCATGAAAGATGCCGGCATCTCTCCTGACGACATCGGTTACGTCAACGCGCATGGTACCTCGACGCCCATTGGCGACGCTGTCGAGACCATCGCTCTCAAGCGCATCTTCGGAGAGCGGGCGCGGCAGGTGCCGGTGAGTTCGACCAAGTCCATGACGGGGCACCTGCTCGGAGGCGCCGGCGGCCTCGAGGCGGGCGTCAGTGTGCTCGCCCTGCGCGATCAGATTCTGCCGCCGACCATCAACTATGAGAACGTCGATCCCGCCTGCGATCTCGACTACATTCCCAATCGCGCTCGCAAGGCGGATGTGCGCTACGCGCTCTCGAATTCGTTTGGATTTGGCGGCACGAACGCTTCGTTGTTGTTCAAGCGCTGGGAAGACCGCTAAGAAAGCCGGAACAGCGGAGCCGGCACCGGCAGGAGGATACTTTGAAAATCGGTGTTTGCGTCAAGCAGGTACCCGCGAAGGACGCTCCGCTCGCCATCGTCGAGGGCGGCGCGTGGATTCGCGAATCCGATATCGGCTTCGAGACCAACGAGCCGGACACCTTCGCCCTCGAGGAGGCGCTGCGCCTCAAGGAAAAGCACGGCGGCGAGGTAGTGGCGATCTCGATGGGGCCGGAGCGGGTGAAGCAGACCATTAAGGAGGCGCTGGCCAAGGGCGCCGACCGCGGAATCCACATCGCCGACAACGATTTTTATCGCCTCGATCCGCTCGGCTCCGCCCGCTCGCTCGCCGCGGGGATTCAGGCGGAAAAATTCGACCTGCTTCTCACCGGCCTGCAAAGCGACGACCAGGGATTTGGCCAGACCGGCGTGCTCCTTGCCGAATTGCTTGGGCTTCCACACGCCACGATCATCATGGCGATCGAGGTGTTGGAAGGGCGCATGAAGCTGAAGCGCGAGCTCGAGGCTGGATGGTTCGAATGGCTGGAGCTTCCCCTTCCCGCGGTCCTCACGATTCAATCGGGCATCAACAAGCCGCGGTACGCCACCCTCAAGGGCATCATGGCGGCCAAGAAGAAGGAAATCGCGACCATCGAGCGCGCCTCACTCGGCGTTCCCAATGCCCCGACCCAGCGGACCGAGCGAATCTACATTCCGCAAAAGACGAAGAAGACCGAGTTCATTACCGGATCGGCAAAAGAAGCTGCGGCTGCAATGATCGAGAAGCTGCGGCACGAAGCGCGGGTGCTCTAACGATGAAAATCCTTCTGATAACAGAACAGCGCGGCGGCAAATGGAATCCAGCCAGCTTTGAAATCGTTGCGGCGGGTCAGCAGATTGCCCGGCAAACGCAGGGAACCATCTCGGCGGCCGTGCTGGGCAAGGGAGTGGCCTCTCTGGCCGAGGAACTCGCCGCGTATCAGGTGGACGAGGTGGTTCTGGCCGACCATCCCCTGCTCGAGCGGTACACGCCCGACGGGTACTCGCTGACTCTCCGCAAGATCATCGAGAGCGCCAAGGCGGATCTGGTCCTGCTTCCGCACACCTATCAGGTCCGCGATTTTGCGCCGAAGCTGGCCGCCTCGATGCAGCGAGGCATGATTGGGGATTGCATCGGTTACCGGCAGGAGGGCGGAAAGCTGATTTTCGTGCGGCAGATGTTTCAGGGTCGCACCGCTGCGGACGTCTCCTTCGCCGGTGAGGCACCCTGGATCGCCACGTTTCAAGCCGGGACTTTTCGTGCCGATCTGGCCGCGAAGCGCGACGCGGGGAAAGCTCCCGTCGTGGCTGCGGCGGTTGATTTGCAGCCCGCCCAGATTCGCTCGAAGCCGCTCGAGATGTTCCGCGAGGCGAAGCAGGCTGTGGACCTGGGCCAGGCCCCGATTCTGGTTTCCGTCGGCCGCGGAATCAAAGCCCCGGAAAACATCGCCATGGCCGAAAAACTCGCCAAGCTGATGGGAGGAGAAATCGCCGGGTCGCGCCCGATTTGCGACGAAGGCTGGCTTCCCATGGACCGGCAGATCGGCAGTTCCGGCCAGACCGTTGCGCCGAAGCTCTACCTGGCGCTGGGCATCAGCGGCGCGATCCAGCACGTTGTGGGGATGAAGGGATCGCGGACCATCGCCGCCATCAACAAGGATCAGAACGCGCCGATCTTCGAGATTGCGGATTATGGGATCGTGGGCGACCTCTTCGAGATCGTCCCCGCGCTGATCAGCGAGTTGGAAAAACCGAAGTAATGGTCGGCATGGATGGCCCGGGCCGGGCAGGAAGCCTGGGCCCGATGCTTCTCGGCTTGCTGCGCCCGGGCCCTACTCCTTGGGCTTCAGCTTGAGGCGGTCCTTGTTGTCTTCCAGAAACTGCCGGAGGTTTTCGCCGACATCGAGCAGTCGAACCCACTGCTCGTAATAGAGCGTCACTGGAAAGCGGCCCAAACCATAGACGCTCACTCCCCCTTTTTCCCCGACGCGGAATTCCAGGCCTCCCCTCGGCTTGGGAGCAACCTGCTTTTCGAGATCCGCGATGCGTGCGAGCAATTCCTCTTTGGTTGGTTCCGTCATGCTGTGGCTCCCGATGTCCAACTTCGAGTGTGATGATAACAATAACACCGGCCCGCGTGAAATGCCCCGTGGAAACCCGGCGCAAGCGCCTGTCGGAGCCGAATTACTGCCATGCCGTGCGGTGGGCGGACACTAGGTGATGATCTTCGGGTACAAGGCGGTGGCGCCGGCCACCATCAGCGCCAAGACGAGAGCCAGATAGGCGAAGTCAAGGCTCAGCCCGATTGGATTCGCCGCCGTGGCTCCGGCAATCATCAGATGCCGCAGCGCGTCCACCTGGTAGGTCAATGGATTGACCTTCGAGACGGCCCGAAGCCACGGAGGCATCAGGCTCAGCGGATAGATCGCGTTGCTCGCAAAGAAGAGCGGCATCGTCAGCACCTGGCCGATTCCCAGGAATCGCTCGCGCGATTTCAGGATGCATGCCACGATCAGCGAAAAGGTGGAAAACACCGCTGAGCCGAGAACGACGGCGGCCACGACTCCGGCCATGGGAGCCACGCCAAAGCGCAGGTGAATGTGCATGGCCATGGCCAGCGCATAGACCAGCAGCATCTGGCGCAGGCTCCGA
>JAJXZD010000134.1 GCA_021780215.1 Acidobacteriota bacterium | reverse complement strand
GATGCTGCTGCAAGATGCGTTCGGCTTCCTCGAGGGTGGTGCCCACCGGCACCGTGATGAGATTCTCCCTGGTCATGATGTTGCTTACCGGCTGGTCGAGATTGCGCTCGAAGCGGAGGTCGCGATTCGTGAGAATGCCGGCCAGCCGAGGCCCGCGCGTGACGGGAAGGCCGGAGACCTTATATTTGTTCATGATCTCGAGCGCCTGGCGGACGGACAGCTCGGGCGAGATCGTCACCGGGTCCACGATCATGCCACTCTCCGACCGCTTCACACGGTCCACTTCCTCGGCCTGTCGTTCGATCGTCATGTTGCGGTGAATGAATCCGAGACCGCCCTGGCGCGCGATGGCGATGGCCAGGCGCGCGTCGGTGACCGTGTCCATAGCCGCGGCGACGATCGGAATATTCAGTGTGATCCTCCGCGAGATATGGGTGCGCGTGTTGGCTTGCGCCGGCAGAACGGAGGATTTTCCCGGAAGCAGCAAAACGTCGTCAAACGTCAGCCCTTCGGGGATGGCTCCATCGATCATTCCTCCTCCTGGAGGCAAAACCGCCCATAAACGTCAAAGCCCAGCCAATCGCGCTGGGCTTCGGGTCCGGATGCCTGAGGCATAAAGAATGCGATCATCAATGCCTGCATTTTAGGCGCATCAACGCGTGAAAGCAAGAACCGCGGCCTTCGGCAGGATCTCTCCCGTCCGCTACCGGGAAGAATTCGGCGTAGCGGTCGCCGGGTCTGTTGTGACCACGAAAATCTCCGCCAGCGGCTGGACGCGCGCGCCAAGCAGATGCCCTCCTTTTGTGTTCCCATCGGAGAAGCTGACCACGGCGTGGAGATGAACGTAGGGGTTGCCGTCGCGCGCGGAAATGCTGCCGGTCAGTGAGACAAGTTCGCATTTCTGGTTGACGGGGATCTCCTTCATCGCTCCCACGGCTGGATCGTCCCAGCCGAGCGTGGCGGAGGAGAAGCCGCCGATCCCCATGACGTGCGCCGAGATGATATGGTTTCTGGAGGCGAACTCGGTCAGCCCAGGCAATAGCTCGTCCCCCATGCCGAACGTGACTTTATAGGTCTTGGACGGAGCCATGGGGAACTCCTGCACCTTCATCGCAGGAGCCAATCCGACGCCCAGCGCCGGGCCGGGGCGTGTATAGCCTTCCGGCAGGGGCTTCTGTTGCCGGGCTCCCGCAATGAAGATCGCAGCCAGCGCAGCGCCAGTTGCGAGCAGCCACCTGCGATGCGAATTCAGTTTCATGCAAGGCTCCTGGGTGCGGATTGTGACCTCGACCCGTCCGCGCAGGGAATGCTACACCAACTGGCCAGCGGCCGGGCCAAGGGACAGGCCAAGGGACAGGGCAAGGGTTGCGGGAACGCGGGTCTCTGCCTACTATGTATGATGATGAAGGATTTCCTGCCGCACCACGCGTTGCGCAACGCACATTGCATGACTATCGCCGCGGCGCTCTGGCCCCGGCGCTTTCCGCTCCTGCCCGCGAGCCAAATCCGCCTGTTCGAAGTTGAACCCGGCACGCAGGTACGCGGCGAATGCCATTGGCAAGACCGTCCGGCCGAGCATCCCTCGATTCTGCTGGTGCACGGACTCGAAGGGTCAAGCGAATCGGGATACATGCTGGGTACCGCGGAGAAGGCATTTCTTGCGGGCTTCAACGTGGTGCGGCTGAACCAGAGAAATTGCGGCGGCACGGAACACTTAACGGAGACGCTCTACCACTCCGGCCGAAGCGGCGACCTGCGGGCGGTCACGGCGGAATTGGCTGGCAACGACGGGCTCCCGGAAATCTTTGTAGCCGGGTTTTCGATGGGGGGAAATTTAGTGCTGAAGATGGCGGGAGAGATGGGCGATGCGGCGCCAATGGAGCTGCGCGGGTTTGCGGCGGTGGCTCCTTCGTTCGACCTGGCTGCCTGCGCCCGGGCGCTTGAGGAGCCGCGTAATTTCATTTACGAGCGGTATTTTGTCCGGCGACTCAAGCGCTGGATGCGGCAGAAAGCCCGCCTGTATCCTGCCCGGTATGCAGGCGTGCGGAATGCCATGCTGCGCGGGATCCACAACGTGCGCGAATTTGACGATGCGATCACCGCCCCGTTCAGCGGCTTTCGGGGTGCGGCGGACTATTACGCACGGGCAAGCGCAATGCCGCTGGCCGGTAAGATTGGGCGGCCCACTCTGATTCTTACCGCGCAGGACGACCCGTTTGTGCCATTCGATAGTTTTGCGCGCCCGGAAGTCGCCGAGAACCCCAATATCTGGTTGCTGGCGCCGAGGTATGGCGGCCATTGCGGATTTATTTCCGCTGAGAATGGCGCGGAGCGGTTCTGGGCGGAGAGCCGCCTGGTGGAATTCTTCCACGAGCATTCGGTCGATCAATCCGGCGCATATGTTCGCTCGCGTGCCGCCCTCTAGACTTGCTCAAGAAGCATGGCGATGCCTTGTCCCACGCCGATGCACATGGCGGCGAGCGCATAGCGACGCCGGGTGCGCTTGAGTTGGAGTGCTGCGGTCAATACCAACCGGGCACCGCTCATACCCAGGGGATGGCCAAGAGCGATGGCCCCGCCATTGGGATTCACCTTTTCGCCGTCGTCCGGCAACCCGAGGGTGCGGGTGACCGCGAGTGCCTGCGCCGCGAAGGCCTCATTCAGTTCAAACCAGTCAATGTCGCTTATGGTCCGGTTCAGCCGCTTCAGGAGCTTTTGCACGGCGGGAATGGGGCCGACGCCCATCACGCGCGGCTCGACGCCCGCCGCCGACGCGCCGACCACGCGGGCCACGGGATGCAAGCCGAATCGTGCCGCGGCACTCTCCGAGGCGACGAACATCGCGCAGGCTCCATCGTTGATGCCGGATGAATTTCCGGCAGTGACGGTGCCGCCGGGGCGGAAGGCCGGGGCAAGTTTGGCCAGCTTTTCGAGCGTCGTATCCGCGCGCACGTGTTCATCCTGGCTGACCATGGTGACCGAGCCCTTCGGTCCAGGGATGGAGACGGGCGCGATCTCCTCGGAAAGCACGCCGGATTTCTGCGCGGCGGCGGCTTTCTGCTGGGAGCGCAGGGCGAAGAGGTCCTGCGACGCGCGGTCAATCTTGTACTCCTCGGCGACGTTTTCGGCGGTCTCGCCCATCGAGTCAATGCCGTATTGTTTCTTCATCGCCGGATTTACGAAGCGCCAGCCGATCGTCGAATCGTATAATTCGGTCCCGCGCGCGTAGGCGCCGGAGGCCTTCGGCATCACGAACGGGCTGCGGGTCATGCTTTCGACGCCGCCGGCAATGGCCAGGGAGATTTCGCCGGCAGCAATACCGCGGGCGGCTAGGGCGACAGCTTCCATGCCTGACCCGCAAAGGCGGTTCACGGTTGCCGCGGAAACCGTGTGGGGGATGCCGGCAAGCAGGGAGGCCATCCGGCCAACGTTGCGATTATCCTCGCCCGCCTGATTGGCGCAGCCGTACAGGATGTCGTCAATTGCCGCCCAGTCGCTGTTGGGAAGACGTTCGCGCAGTACCTTCAGCGGATGCGCCGCGAGATCGTCAGTGCGAACTTGCGACAGAGCACCCGCATAGCGCCCGATCGGTGTGCGGACCCCTTCACAAATGAATGCGTTTTCCATCTGCATCTCCCGTTTTCGAGTGATCCAACCGCTGCCCTCTGCCATTGCGGCTGGTATGTATGAATGACACGTTTTCCCCCGGCACACCCGGCCCGATGGCTGGGCCGAGTGGAAATTCTATCAGGTGTTGCGGCGTCTCAGAATCGGTAGATGACTCGGCCGTCGGTATCGGCCGTGGGGCCGTACACGGATGGAACGCAAAGCCCAAGGAGGCGCAAGTAAACCACTAATTGTCCCCGGTGGTGCGTGGAATGCGTGAGCCGACGGGTGAAAATCCAGGTGCGCGCGCGTTCGACATCATAGAACGCCGTGGCGCCTCGCCACCAGGCGTCGGGCTTGGCGCGGAGAATCTCCAGGCGGCGGGCGGCGTCATTGCTGTATTTTTCGATATAGCCCCGAACCGATTTCTCGGCCGGATTGGGATCGCCCGTGTCAATCCCGAACATGACGGACATCCAGCGCCCTTCGGACTGCACCTGGTGTTCCATCTGCTCGAGGACGGTGCGTGATTTAGGAGCCGGGCGGAAGCCGAGCGCGCTCGCAGGGAAGGCGGCCCAGATGCCGGTGGTCTTCAGAACCTCGGTTTCATAAGTGCTGAGCAGAAAATCGTACGTGCCGCGCGGCTCCTGCGGTTCCGTGGCGAAGGCGGTCATTTATGGCACCTCTCGCGTAGGTTGCGGGCATTATACGCGAGGCGGAGCGCCGCGGAGGATCTGGCCCAATCCGCAGGCGCAAAAACCATCGGACATAGCGCTTGGAGGGACTGTCCTGGTATGGCAAAATCGGTGTGGGAGGAATTTGTGGCAATGGCAATTTCGCCAAAGAGCCGGCTGACCCAGCCGCTGATTCGCGCCAACGGATCGCATCGTCCGGCCACGTGGGACGAGGCGCTGGACCGCGTGGCGCAGAGTTTCCAGGCGGCGGTGCAGAAGCGCGGCCCGCGCAGCTTCGGGATGTTCAGCTGCTCGAAGACGACCAATGAGCTGAACTTTGTGGCCCAGAAATTCGTTCGCTCGGTGATCGGCACAAACAACATAGACAGCTGCAACCGGACTTGACACGCTCCTAGCGTCGTCGGTCTGGCGACGGTCTTCGGGGCAGGCGGCGGGACAAGTTCCTATTGCTCGATTGAAGAGACGGATGTGATTTTGCTGTGGGGCTCGAATGCCCGCGAAACCCATCCGATCTTCTTTCACCATTTGTTGAAGGGCCTGCGGAACGGGGCGCGGCTCTATGTGGTGGATCCGCGGAGAACGAGTTCGGCGCAGTGGGCGGATGCCTGGCTGGGCCTGGACGTCGGCACGGACATCATTTTGGCCAATGCCATGGGCCGCGAGATCATCGCCGCCGGGCTGGCCGACTCCAAGTTCATTGAACACGCAACGAGCGGATTCGAGGCGTACAAGAAGAGCGTCGAAAATTACACCCTCGAACGCGCCGAGCGGGAGACGGGAGTCCCCGCCGGGGCGATCCGTCAGGTTGCGCACGCCTACGCGCGCGCCGCACGCGCCGAGCTCTGCTGGACCCTGGGCATCACCGAGCATCACAACGCCGTGGACAACGTCCTGGCACTCATCAATCTCTCGCTGCTGACCGGACACGTGGGCCGGTACGGGAGCGGCCTGAATCCTCTGCGCGGCCAGAACAATGTGCAGGGCGGCGGCGACATGGGAGCGATCCCGGACCGCTTTCCGGGCTTCCAGCACGTCGAGAACGACGAATTGCGCGCCAAGTTTGAGCGAGCCTGGGGTGTTCGCCTCGATCCCAAGCGCGGCTGGCATTTGAGCGGGATGTTCGACGCGATGGAGCGCGGGGAGCTGACCTGCCTCTATGTGCTCGGCGAAAATCCGGTGGATTCCGAAGCCGACCGCCATCGGGCAAAGAAACTGCTCGGCGGCCTTGAGTTCCTCGTTGTGCAGGATCTGTTTTATACCGAGACGGCGGCGCTGGCGGACGTGATTTTGCCGGCGGCTGCCGGATGGTGCGAGAGCGAGGGAACGGTCACTTCGAGCGAGCGCCGCGTGCAGCGCGTGCGTGCCGCCGTTCCTCCCCCGGCAGGAGTGCTGGACGACATTGAGATCGTCTGTGATCTGGCGCGCCGCCTAGGTCATGACTGGGGCAAGCCGACCGCGGAAAGCATCTGGAACGAATTGCGTTCGCTGAGCCCGATGCATGCGGGGATGAGTTACCGCAGACTTGATCAGACCGGCGGGCTGCAATGGCCCTGCTATGACGAGTCGCACCCCGGCGAAACCTATCTGCATGGCCGGTTGTGGCAAACGCCGCTCCTCGGCCCGCGTGCTCCATTCAGCGCGGTGGAGTTTGCGCCGCCGGTGGACCGTCTCGACGCGGAGTATCCGATGCGGTTGACCACCGGAAGGCGCCTCGACTCTTACAACACCAACGTGCAGAGCGGGCACCTTGCCTCTCCGCTGCGCCGCCCGGAAGCCCTGGATATTTCGCCGGAAGACGGCGTGCGATACAGCGTGCGCGAGGGAGAGAAGGTGCGGGTCACCTCGCGACGCGGCTCGGTGATTGCTCCAGTCCGGTTTGATCGGGGACTGCGGCCCGGCCTGGCGTTCCTGAGCACCCATTTTCACGATCAAGTGGCGACCAACGATCTCACGATTGACGCCGTGGATCCCAAGTCGGGCACCTCGGAGTTCAAAGCCACCGCCATCCGCATCGAAAAGTGCTAGACCAAGTAACGGGAGATTTTATTGGACATCCATCTGACCGGGGAGCAGCCCTCCCCTGAAGAAAGGGCTGCCGTTGACGCCGAGCTTGGGCCGCCAGAGAGCAGCTGGGAAGGCGGCAAGCGAATAGTGGAGACGGATAGCCGCGTGGCTTATGGAGGGCACGAGGCCCGGTCGCGGCGGCATCTGCTGCTGCCGACCCTTCATGCAATCCAAGCGCGCATCGGTTGGATCAGCGCCGGAGCAATCAACTACGTTTCTCAGCGACTGGATGTGGCCCCCGCGGAGGTTTTTGGCGTCGCTTCGTTTTACGGGATGTTCTCGCTGGACCCTCAGCCGCCGGCTGTCGCACACGTCTGCGATGACATTGCCTGCCTGGCGCGCGGCGCTGAGGAGACGTGCGCGAAGCTCGAGTCGCGGCTCGGCCCGGCGGGGAAGCCGTGTCTGGGCGGACGCGCCACATGGCACCGCAGCCCGTGTCTGGGGCTTTGCGAGCGCGGGCCCGCTGCTCTGGTCAGCTCCGCTGGCCAGACGCCGCGCGAGCGGGTGATTGCCCCGGCCCGCCCGGAAGCCGTCGAGTCGTCTTTGCGCGAGGCGGCGGAGGGGAAATTTCCCGCCGAGCCGGATGTCCTCGATACGAAAGTCTCCGTCCCGCAGGCGGGCCGCGCCGAGCTGCGCCTGCTGCGGCGGGTGGGCAAAATCTCTCCGGTCAGCCTCGAAGACTACCGCCGTGCCGATGGATACGAAGCGCTCCGCCGCGCCCTGGAGATGGGACCCGAGGGCGTTGTGCGCGAGGTGATTGAATCGAAGCTCTTGGGCCGCGGCGGCGCTGCATTTCCCACGGGCAAGAAATGGGAATCGCTGCTGGAGCAGCGCCAGCAGGGCCGCCCGCATTACGTGGTGTGCAACGCGGATGAATCCGAGCCCGGCACTTTCAAGGATCGGATCGTCCTCGAAGGAGATCCCTTTGCCGTGCTGGAAGGCATGACCATTGCGGCGTTCGCCACGGGTGCGCAGAAGGGCTATGTCTATCTGCGCGGCGAATACCCCTTGGCGGCAGAGCGATTGTCCGAAGCGATCCACGCGGCGCGCAAAGCAGGACTTCTGGGCGAGAACATCCTAGGCCGGGGAATCCGCTTCGACGTGGAACTGCGACGCGGAGCAGGTGCCTATATTTGCGGCGAGGAAACTGCGCTCTTTAACTCGATTGAAGGCTATCGCGGGGAGCCGCGGAACAAGCCGCCGTTCCCCACTCAGGCGGGCCTGTTCCGCCAGCCGACGGTGGTCAACAATGTTGAGACGCTCATCAATGTTCCG
>JAJXZD010000004.1 GCA_021780215.1 Acidobacteriota bacterium | reverse complement strand
AGACCTCATCCGCGTCGCCGCCTTCGGGGATCGGCTTGCCGAGTTTTCCGGTGCGCGCGTCCACCGGCAGCCCGCCCACGCTGCCGCACACCGTCATCAGCACGCCGCGCGGCCCAACGGTCATTCCGCTGAGCGTCAGGCCCAGCAGCCCGCCGCTGCAATCCACCGGATAACTTTTCACCGGCTTCGGCAGTCTCGCCGGATCGAAGACGTCAATGCGATTCCGCTTGCCCGGCACGTTCTGATAGAAGAGACCGGTCGCGCTGTCCCACACCGGCTGCTCCATGCCGTCCTGGCTCTTCGGGTAAACGTAGCGGCCGAGGATGGCGGCGGTGCGGGCGTTGAGGAAGACGATGTACGGCGGCGTGTCGCCGTCGTTTTCGGCCATCAGGATTTTGTGCGCCGGGTCGTAGGCGAACTCATCCACGCGGCCCTTGCCGTGCGTGAAGATCTTCCGCAGGATGCCGCCGCCCGGCCGGTCGGGGGCCTCGATGATGTCCGCGTCGCCATCGCCCGCCCAGACGTGGCCGAGATCGTCCGTCACCACGCCGTTCGGCCCCGAGCAGAGCCGCAGGTCCGCCGGATTGCCGGGACACGGCCGGGTGCCCGTGTAATTCCCCTGGCCGATGAAGCCGAGAAAAGTGTCGGTGGCGGAATCCACCAGGTCAATCGCGTTGTTGGCGCGGTCGGCGAGGTAGTAGCGCTGCTTCGCGTTGTCGTTCCAGCTCACGTCGAACGCGCGGAGATTCGTGGGCGAATTTTTCACCAGCACCGGCTCGGTGAACCCCGCCCCGCTGCCCTGCGCCGCCGCTTGCGATGCCGCGCGCGCCGCCGGCCTTGGATGCGCGGCCCTCGCCGTCAGCGGCCGTTCCGCCCCCGGCCACAGCGCCATCCCCGCCGCGCCCGCCAGCAATGCCAGATACGCCGCTCCCCGGATCCTGCCTCGCGCCTTGCTCATCCCGCATCTCTCCCCGCGCGCCGCGCATTCTTGATCTCCCGGGCTCGACTTACCGTCGACCCGGGAGCCCTATTCGTGTCATCCCGAGCGCAGCGAGGGACCTGCTTTTGCCTTTCGCTCCCGCGCCGCGCAAATTCCAGCACCGGGAAGGCTAGCGCAATCCGCGATGAACCGCACATTAATTTCCGCTTAGAAACCCGCGCCGCCTCCCCGGCAAATTCCCCGCGCGAATCGCGCCGGGCTGAAATCCCCCCGCCGCGGCGAGGAATCATCTAGAAGGAGCTAGGCAGCGGCGGGCGGGCGCTGCTATGATGGCAAATTTGCAGCACAACCTGAACGGCGGCGCGGCCATCCAGCGCGCCGGAAGCGGAAAACTTATCCGGGGGCACGGGGTGCGTCGAAAGCTGGCGGTTTGCGTGGTGATGGCGGTGGCGGCGCTGGCGTGGGCGGCAGACCGGCATCTCGAAAAAGTGCGCGCCGCGACGGCAACTCTCCCCGTGCTGACGCTCACGGCTCCCGCGCCTCCGGCGGGCTGCCCGCTGGGGACGGCCTTCACCTATTGCACCGCGCTCACCGGCTCCCCGGGCGCGTGGTATCCGATGACCGTCAGCAACACCTCGGCGAACGCCGTCACCGGCATCGCTTTTTCCTTTGCCGCGGTGCCCGGCGCGCTCCCGAATTTCGCCGCGGCGGATTTCACCATTCAGGCGGGCGGCTCGTGCGGCTCCGCCCCGCTCGGCGCCGGGGCGAGCTGCACCGTGAACGTCGCCTTCACGCCGACCGCATCCGGCCCGCGCATGGCCGCGCTCACCGCGACCGATTCTTCCGGCGACACCGCCTACGTAAATCTGTCCGGCAGCGGCGGCAATCTTGCGCTCGCCTTGCCCACACTGCCGCCCTGCCCGCAGTACAACGCCTTCACCTTCTGCCCCACGCCGCTGGGCGGGACGAGCGCCGCGCAGTCGTTCCCGCTCACAACGGGCTCCGGCGCGTCCTCGGTGCAGATTTCGCTCGCGGCGATTCCCGGCCTGGCCGCGCAGTTCAGCCCCGGCGATTTCACGATTGAAACTCCGCTGTGCTCGACGGCGCTCCCGGCGAACGGCAGTTGCGCGATCCTGATTTCGTTTACGCCGAAGGCGGCGGGCCTGCGCGCCGCCGCGCTCAGCGTCACCGATTCGAGCGGCGACGCGGTGAGCGTCTATCTGGCGGGCACGACGGGCGGCGGCATTGTCTTCGCGCCTCCGGCGGCGGCCGCGCCCTGCTGGCAAAGCAATCCCTACGGCTACTGCAATGAGCCGACCGGCGGCATCACGCCCACGCGCGCCTACACGCTAACCAACACCTCGGCCGCCACCGTCACGGGCCTCAACGTCGGCCTGAGCAATCCGCCCGCGCAGCCGGATTTTCTGCTGAGCGGCACCTCCTGCACGTCCACGCTCGCCCCCGGCGCAAGCTGCGCGCTGAACATCGCCTTCACGCCGACGGCCGTCGGGCTGCGCCAGGCCGCGTTCACCGCGAGCGACGCGCAGGGCGACGCCGCGGGCATCAGCGTCGAGGGCGCGGGCGATGATTATGAGCTGGTCGTCTCGCTGCCATCGCAGATTACCGTGGTGCAGGGCGGCTCCGGCACCTTTAACGCGCAGATCGTTTCCAGCGGCGCCTTCGGGCAAAATGGCGAGCAGGTCACCTTCATATGCGCCTCGCTCTACCTGCCCATCAACACAAGCTGCGTCATCACGCCCTGCCCCACGCCCGCCGTGGCTGGCGGCTCGGCGCCCTATCAAATCGCGCTGGCCACCTCTTCCACGATTACGGTCGCGCCGATTCCCACCGCGCCGTGCTCGGCCTACGGCCCGTCATCGAGCGTGGCGTACGTTGTCCCGCCGGGCGGCGCCGGTAGAATCAATGCCCCGGGAGGGGCCGGCCAAATAAACGCCCCGGGAGGGGCTGGCAAAATAGACGCCCCGCGAGACCCGAGGGAATGGTCCGCAAAAGTTTTCGGTGCGGCGCCAGTCCGCTTCCCTGCCCCACTGCCTCTGGCCGCGCTGGCCGTCCTCCTGGCGCTGGCGGCGACGGTCCTCGCACGGGGCGGCATGTCCGCCAGGCCGGGCTCGCGGCCAACGCGCCGCGCGGCGCTCGTCCTCACCTGCCTGGTGCTGGCCGCGGCGCTCGCCGGTTGCCATCACCACAGCGCCGTGGTGGGCGATGCGACGCCCACCGGAACCACCGCCCTCACCATGTTGGGCAACGCGCTCGACGCGAACGGCAAGCCGCTCAACTCCTCGCGCCAGTTTCAGGTCTCGCTCGTCGTCGGCCCATAGCCGCACCATTCCCTGAACTGTCGTTCTCGTGAACTATCATTCCGACGAGCGCGCGCGGCAAAGCGTTCGCGACGGCAACGATGCGGATGACTTTCCCGGGACGACCGCGTTCCTTATGTCAAGGTTGCTACGTCAAGGCGGGAGAAAACGACATCCACCTCCGAGCCTTCTGGGGGCGGGGCCTCCAGGCGGGTCAGCACTCCCTCGTCGCACCCGGCAATGTAGCGTGTGGCTCCATAATCATTTTCGATGTGGTAGGGGAAAAAGCCGTGACTGCGAAAGTAGGAGGTTATCTCGGTGAAGAACTTTGTAGAGATCTCCATCACGATTTCCAGGTCCTTGCGGCCGCTGTCCAGAACAGCCCCGAGACCGGATAGGATCCGGGTTTCCGCGCCCTCGACGTCAATCTTGATCAGGCGCGCGGCGGCAATTTCGTCCGAACGGAGCAGCGACCGGAGGGGAGCGGCGCGGACCGAACTCCTCGCTTGAAGGTTCCATCGTTGCGCATTGGCAGGCATGGCAGAGCTCGTGCCAATGATTTTGTCCGGCGAGGAGAAGAACGGCAGCGTCTCCTCGGCGGCCCACACCGCCATGTTCACGGTGCGCACGTTCCGCGCCCGATTCAGCTCCAGATTCCGCGTCAGAACCCCGAACGTCTTCTCGACAGCCTCAATGGAGACGACCTGGCCGGATTCCCCCACGAGCGTGGATCCCAGGAGGGAGAAGTAACCCACGTTGGCGCCTACGTCCACGAAACAGTCGCCAGGCTTCAGGCGGCTTTTGACCCAGGCCGTCAGGCTTGGTTCCCAGACTCCAAAATAGTAGATGTAGCGGCCGCAAATGTCCCTCGCGTCAACTTCGAGGGTCGTGCCAAAACGCGTTGTGGCCCTGGTGGGAGCCTCCAGCCACCAAAGGTGCGAGGCTAGGTACTTCCATGTGGTGACCTTTCCCGTGCTTACAGGGAAATACCTGAAGTATCCGCGGAGGGGAGGAATCACTGCCATCCTCAGCGCCGCTTTGGCAAGACTCATCCGAAAATTCCGCCTCCCTCCCCCGGGGCATTATAGCGTGTGTCACTGCGGGAGCGAAGGAATGCGCGGCAGAGCCAGTTACAAATCTGCAACGCCACGCTCGCGATCGCAAGTGGCGGCGCGCGCGGCAAAGCGTATGCGACGGCAACGAGCGCCGCGCGGTGTGCGCCCTCGCGCGGCTACAGGTAGATCACGCGGCGGTGGAGGCTGTAGGGCATGCGGCGGCGGCCCTTCACCTGCTCCGGCCGGACGTAGCGCTCGATCAGCTCCTCGGTGGCCAGCGCCGCGGCGCCGAGCAAATCCTGCGCCAGCGCCCGCGCCCCTCGCGAACGCGCCGCCAGCGCCGCCGTGGCGAAGGCCAGCGGGTCCGTGGCCGCGCGAATCTGCACCGGGTCGGTGCCCTGGGTCAGCTCCGGCAAAATCTTTTCGTAGCGCATCCGCACGGTGATGTCCTGCGTCGCGCCAATCAGGTTGACTTTGTCCTCGCGCCATTCCCACAGCCGCAGGCAGGTGCCGGGCGCCAGATTCAGCATCCCGCCGCCGCTGGTGAACTTCTCCATCGGCGCGAAGACGTCGCTCGAGTTCGCCGTGGCGCGTTCCCAGAGCATGTGCGGCACCAGGCAATCGGTGGGCAGTTGCGGGCTGGAGACGTCGCTGATTTCCGCGGGCGTGACGCCGGTCGCCGGGTCCGCGGCCAGCGCCAGGTCCTGCTGCTCGATGAGCACGCTCACGCCGTTTTCCGCCAGCTCGCGCTGCAAGCCGCGGTAGGCGGAGTTCAGCAGCGGCAGCAGCACCGCGTCGGTAAACACCGCGCCCGACGCGTCGTTGACCATCGCGCGCGCCAGATTCAGCGCGTCTTCCGCCTGCGAGTACGCCGTGGTGGGGACGACGGGCATGGTTCCCTCCGGGAGATAAACAGGGCTCCCGGGGCGACGGCAAGTCGAGCCCGGGAGATCAAGCTATGCCTGGCAAGAGGCGCTGCGCACAAAATGAACGCGATGCGTAACGCCCCGCGCGTGCGCTTCTCTTAATTTGTCGTTCCGACGAGCGCAGCGGCGAGCAACCACCTGCTGGCCTCGCCAACTTCTCTTAACGTGTCATTCCGAGGAGCGGAGCGACGAGGAACCTGCTGTTGGCATCAGCATGCGCGCGCACGCAAAAGGCAAAAGCAGGTCCCTCGCTACGCTCGGGATGACACATAAAGGGCTCCCGGGGCGACGGCAAGTCAAGCCCGGGAGAGCAAACTATTCGTGGCAAGAGGCGCCGCGCGCGTTACTGCGGAATCGGCGACTGCCGCAGGTAGAGCGCGACGCCGAGAATCGCGCTGATGGCCGCGCTCGTCCCGCCGATCGCCAGCGTGTGCGGCAGCCCGGCCTGCAAATTGAAATGGTTCGGGTCAATCCCGATGGCGGCGAAGCCGGTGACCACGCCGTTGGCCCCGCCGGAGACAGCCGCCGCGGCGATGCCCTTAATCCAGACGCGCAAATCCATCAGAAAGCCTCCGGGAAGCGATGCGGCCGCGCACCGTGAGGCGCCGCAGCGCGAAATATCTGTAGAGCGCGACGCGGCCATCCGTGCAGCCGATCAATCGCAGGCGCCGCGCCTTCGCCAGAATGCCCGACACATGAAACTTCGCGGTGCGTTCGCACACGCCCAGCGCGGCGGCAATTTCCTTGTTCGTCTGGAGCGCCAGCAGCAGCCGGAAAACCTCAATCTCCCGCCGCGTGAGCGTGCGCTGCAATTTGCGCGTACCGCTCATCAGTACACCGCCGGGGGCATCGCCGGAGTGGCTGCGGCGCCCGCGGCCTTGAATCCGAAAATCACGGTCCCGGAGTAGTTGCAGCCCGCGGCGGCGGCTCCGATGGTGGTGACGGAGCTGGTGGTTCCGGTTGCTCCGGCTTCGCCGCTCGGGCGGGTCACATGCTGCCAGGTGATGTTCGTTCCGGTGACGCCGCTCGCGTTGCCGCTGCAATTGCTCGCCGTGAGGACTGCCTCGTTGGCCGTGCCCGGCGTGTAGCTCGCCGTGCAGTTCGTGCTGGTGGACGTGCACGAGGCGAAGGTGTCGAATGGGCTCGAGGTGTTCATCCCCGCGTATTCGTATTCATAGGCCGCGTAGACCGACGACGGGCAGCCCGTGCAGCTCACCGAGGTCGAGCCGGACGTGCTGCTCGCCACCACCCACACGGAGATGTGGGCGCCGCCCGCCGGGCCAACGAACGTGCTCCCCACCTGCGTGGCCGCTTGCGAGCCGACGGAAATCCCGCCCGGCGCCGCCGATCCATCCACCACGACATAGATGTTGTTCCCGGCGCCGGTGCTGGGGACGGCAAGCGGCATCGCCGTGCCGCTCGCCGTGTTGACGAACGTCTGCGCGTGGCACGCCAGCGGCACACACACCCCCAGCAGCAATAAAATCAGTCGTCGCATGTTGGTCCGCCTGTCAGTTCGCCTGGAGCGCCAGCAGACGAGGGAAGGTCAGCGTCACCCAATAGATATTGGGCGCGGTCGTGGCCGTGTCCGTGGCGCGGCTGATTTTGACGTTCATGTTGCCGCCCGCCGCGCAGCCCGTCATCGTCACCGCGGAAAGTGTTTCGGTGAACGGCGTGTTGGCCGTGGCAGAGGAGGTCGCCGTGGCAAAATTCTGCGCGGTGCTGAATGCAGGATCGTCGGTGGCCGCCGAGCAGGCCGTGGCGATGGACATGATGATCGTTTGCCCGCTCGTGGTGTTCGCGCCCTGCGTGAAATAAATCTTCGCGTAGACGGTGCCGGAGGCGTCCCAGTCGCCCGGGATGTCCACCTGGAACTGCGCGGAGTTGCCGTCCGCGAATTGCAGCACGCCCGCCTGCACGTTCGTTCCGGTGCGGCATGCGGCCGCCGGCGCGCCCGAAGCGGGCAGCGACCAGCCTGTGCCCGCCGTGGCGTTGTTGCAGTTCGCCGCCGGGATCACCTTCACGTCCGGAAAATCGCTGTACGCCGGACTTGTCGCCGCGCCGCCGCTGCGCAGGATTTGTCCCGCCGTTCCCGGCGCAAGCGCGGACCAAGCATTCGTTCCGCTCGCATAGAGCAGCGAGTTCGCCGCGCCGGTCAGGTTGAGCGAAGTGCTCTCGTTAGCCGCGAGCGTGCCGGAGGCGATGTCCTGCTTGAAGTAGCCGTTGTAGAGCGTGAGCTTCGCGCCGCCCACGCCGTTCGCGCTCACCCACGATACGCCGTCGCCGGGAGCGGTGGGCGCAGCGAGGGGCGCGCAGCAGCCCGGATTCACCGATTCCGTCCACGACGCGCTGGTGGTGGTGACCGCGCCAACCGCGCAGCCACCGGCTCCGAAGCAGCGCCCCGCTGTGTCGAAAATCATGTAGCCCTGCGAGCCGGCAGGTGGCGCAGCGGCCATCGTGATATTCAGCGTTTGATTGCCCGAGGTGGTCGTGAAGTTCTGGCACGCTGGCAGGCTCCAGCCGTTGTTCCAGCCAACAC
>JAJXZD010000157.1 GCA_021780215.1 Acidobacteriota bacterium | reverse complement strand
TCTGACAAACATCAGGTCACGCGGGTGGAATTCAGGGGAAGGGAGGAAGCACTCAAGGTCGGATAATCTTGCAGAGATATCTTCACGCATGAGAAGGGCGGGGTAATCCCGCCCTTTTCCATTTCAGGGGTTACCGCTCCCGGATTCGTGCAGGTACCGGGCCAGCCAGGCGAGGAATGTCCTATACCAGAGCTCGCTGTTGCGTGGCTTCAAAATGAAATGCCCTTCGTCCGGAAAGATGACGAGTTTGGAGGGAACTCCCTGCCGCTGGAGCGCAGTAAAGAATTCCAGGTCCTGCGTGTACGGCACACGAAAATCAAGCTCGCCGCCGATCACCAGCGTCGGGGTCCTGAATTTTCCGAGCGCCCCCGCGTGTTCGCTGGGCGACCATTTGCGGTAGAGTGACGGGTTCGTCCACGGCGTCCCGCGAAACTCCCATTCCATGAACCACAACTCTTCCGTCGAGCCAAACATGCTCGTCATATCCCACGGACCGGCATGGCTGATCAGGCACTTGAACCGGCCGGAGTGGGTTGCAATCCAGTCGGTCATGAAGCCGCCGAAGGAGCCTCCCGCTTCCGCCATGCGCGAAGAATCTATAAAGGGGTGTTTCGCGAGGGCCGCATCCACGCCTTTCATCAAATCTTCGTAGACCTTGCCTCCCCAATCCCCGCTGATTTCCTCAGTGAACTTTTGGCCGTAGCCGAATGAGCCGCGCGGGTTGATCATCAGCACGACATAGCCCGGCGCGGCCATGACCTGCGGGTTCCAGCGGTAACCCCAGGCATCGTCCCATTCACTCTGAGGTCCGCCGTGAACCAGCAGCAGCAGGGGATATTTCCGCGAGGCGTCGAATTGCGGAGGTCGGAGCAGGATCCCTTCCACGGAAGTCCCGCCGGCCCCCGCGAACCAGAAAGGCTCCGCTCCAGGAAGATCGAGCTGCGCCAGGGCTGCTTCATTCTGATGAGTCAGCTGCCGTTCCGCGGAGCCATCCGCATTGGCTGTGAAGACGTCCGCGGGCGCGGCCAGGCTCGAGCGCGTGAAGACGAGCGGGCCGCCGTCGGAACCAATGCTCAGGTCATCGTTGAAGCCGTTGGCAATCACCTTTCGCGGAGACGCGCCGGGCCTCGCGGCAATAGCATATATGGGCATCTCCGCATGATCTTCCGTCTGGAAGTAGATGGTCTTGCTATCGGGAGACCAAATTGCCGAGTCCACATTCCGATCGAAATTCTCGGTCAGGTTGATCGCCCTCCTTCCGGCGCGGTCATAGAGCATAAGCCGCCAGCGGTCGCTTTCGTATCCGGGCTGCATTTGTGCCCGGTAGGCGATCCACTTTCCGTCGGGCGAATAAGCCGGGCCCCAATCCGCCGCGGGATTGGTGGTGATGCGGCGGGGGGTGCTGGGGGCGGCAACCCGGACAATATAGAGAT
This sequence comes from Acidobacteriota bacterium, assembly GCA_021780215.1. Classification (GTDB taxonomy): domain Bacteria; phylum Acidobacteriota; class Terriglobia; order Acidiferrales; family UBA7541; genus Palsa-295. The sequence goes on along the minus strand of JAJXZD010000157.1, from coordinate 30,765 downwards.
CGCTGTTGGTGCTGATTGCCGCGTCCTTGGCGGCCTTTGCGGTAAAGCAGAGTTCGCTGCTGTCCGGCGAGAAAGCGATGGCCTCCGGACTGTCGAGGCTGAAGGGTGGCACATCGAAATCTGCCCCCGAGGTGAGATCTCGCGGCGTTCCCCCCTCGGCAGAGACGATGAAAAGATGACTGCGCTTGCCGTCCCACCATTGTGTCCAGTGGCGATAGAGCAGTTGTTCGTAGATGCGTGCCTTTACGGGGCTGGCCTCTTTTCGCTGGTCGCGCCGGACATTGCAGGTATCGTCCGGGCAATCGGGATAGACGCGGGAAGCGAACGCAATCCACTTTCCATCTGGGGACCAGAGCTCGCTGTCTGCGCCGCCGGAAAGAAAGGTGATCTGTACAGGCTGGCCGCCTTCAGCCGAGATGGTGAAGACCTGCGCGGTCCCCTCCCGGGAGGAAAGAAACGCCAACTGCTTGCCATCCGGCGACCAGCGCGGCCGATTGTCAGATTCACCATGAGTGAGTTGGTGGGACGAAAGTCCATCCGAAGAAACGAGCCAGATATCGCTCGAAACGCGGTTGGATTGCAGATCGGGAGTCGCAACGGTGTAAGCGATCCAATGCCCGTCGGGAGATATCTGCGGATCGTTCAGGCGGTGCAGGGCAATCATTTCGCGAAAGGTGATGGCTCGCTTGGCAGGCGCCTGCCCCGCTGCTCCGTATCCCACAAGGAGCCCCGCTACCATTGCGCCAATGATCTTGCTTGCCGTTCGCATGGGCCCTCCCGGCGGCGCGATTTCCGTCGCGCGAAGGCTGGATTATGTCATTTCTCGGCGGGGCATCCAATTGGCTTGCTGTTTTCCGACCGAGACGGGATGTTTCGCTGGTTCCCGCAGCAAGAAAACGCCGCTCAGAAATGGCGGAAAGGCGCCACAAGGCGGTGAATGATTTGACTGCCTTCGCGTTGCGTCCCGCTTTTCAGGGTGCCAGCGGATGGAAAATTTCACTCAGATAATCGGGGCGAGACGTATCCCGTTGGAGATGGGGATAACGCAGGCCGCCGTGATACGACACCTCGCGGGTCTGGTACTGCGTGCCGTTCAGCACCAGCAGCTTGATCGGCGCTGAAGAGGAGTGCGCGGCCGTGATGGCTTCCTTCAGGGCGGCTGGCGTGAACAACTCCTCATTGACGGCTGTGATTTTCATCCCCGGGCCAATTCCAGCGGCATAGGCCGGTCCGCCGTGGATAACGTCGATGACAGTCCCGTCGTCCTGAAGCAACAGTCCGACGGAGAAGGTGAGGTTGACGCGGCCATGCACGGCGTCGGTGACGTCCTGATTCTCGTTGGACTGGTCGCTATAAAAGATTTTCCAGCCGCTGTTTTCGATGGCCTCCGTGGGAGTGGGCGGCGAGACGGAATCCAGCCGCTGGCGCAGGAAGCCGGCCCAGTCATAGGGCACGAGGCTCTGGAGAGCCGCCGTGATGTCCTCGAAGGTGTACGTCTTCAGCAGGGGCTTGCCGGACGGGCCTCCGTAGAACAGGCGGCAGAAATCGTTCATGGATTTCTTGTCGCCCGAGAGACGGCGCAGCTGGGTGTCTACATCCAGCCAGAGAAGCTCGCCTTCCTGATAGAAATCGGTGCCGCGGCGCCAGTTGGACCAGTCAAGATCGGCGTCATAGAGAAAGGGAGCTGAGTCCGCCGTATCCTGCAGGGGGCGCCAGGAGCGGCCGGGCCTTATATCGGCCGTTGCCGCCACAAACGCCAGCGCCTCCTGTGATTGCTGAGCATTCCAGAGCCCGCTGCGCGCAGTCAGCACTTCGCCTAGATATTCGGTCAGCCCCTCGTAGACCCAGAGCAGATCATCCTGCATGGGCTTCTGGTAATCCGGGCTGACCAGGTCGGCAGGGCGGCGATACTTTCCGTTCCAGGAATGGACGAATTCGTGGGGGAGCAGGTCGGCGAAGTAGAGGCGCTGCGTGTTGTCAATCAGGCTGCGCTCGTAGGTGCGATCATCGCTCGATTCATGGTGCTCGAGGCCGAAGTGCGCCACCTGATCACTCAGCGTGACCAGGAAGTGATAATCCCGGTAGTGCCGTGCTCCGAACAAAGCGCCGGTTTCCGCAACCAGGTGACGGTATTCCGACTCCATGTCTGCCGGCATCTCGAGATCGGCCGCGCTATCCGCGGCAATATCCATTTCGTGGGGTGGATTCTGTCCCGGCGTGAGCTCGATGGCCCGGAAGTAGTAGCCGGCCAGGACCGGAGAGTCCACCAGCCGGTTCAGGCGCACCGGCGAGAACTCGATTATATCGCCGCTGTGGTGCGCGACCGGCAGGGCTGTGCCGAACTTCCATCCGGCGGGCAGGCGCAGGCTGGCTGCGAAGGTCAGATCCTGCGCCGGATAGCCTTGCGGATAGAGAACCAGTTGATTCCAATTCACCACCTCGAGGGAAGCGGTGGCGGATGCTCCTGCGGTATAACCCTCCGCCGGCGCGGAGAGCAGGAAATCAAGATTAATGTCCAGAGAGGTGACGCCTTGCGGAATCACCAGGTGAAACGCGAACATGTTGATCAAGTCGCGCCGCCAGGGAAGCGCCTTGCCGTTGGCCGTGAATCGGAGTCCCACCAGGTTGATGATGGGATTGTCAGGCATGTGCTCGCCGGGAATCCATTCCGGGTAGCAGAGCACGAGGGGTCCCGGGCGCACCGGCATCTGCAGATGGGCGTGGATGATTTTCTGCGGGGCAGTCGTCGCGTCTACCTCGAGACGGATTGGTCCGGGTGCAGTTTGCGCCCGGAGCGGCAAAGAGCCTGCGACAAAGAGCGCCACCACAAGGAAGAAAAGCCATTCACTCCGAAAGAACCGAGACATTCCGTTTTCCCCTCTGTTAAAGCCAGTTTTCGCCATGCCTCGCCCTACGACCTCCAATCCGGGCCGCGAGCTCAAGGCCCCATGATTGGCGAAAAAGCCCGGAATTGCAACGGCAAGCACCGCATATCCTTCCCGGCGCTTGTGAAATTGTGACGGGGGGCGTATAAGTGGGCGCCGCGTGGCCTTTGGCGCGGTGGAACGGGAGACACTGGCGCACCCCGGCAACGCGGGCCGGAGCAGTGCCCCACTTTAATTCGGTTGGACCATGGCTTAACGCGCGGCACCGCGACCGGGAAACAGCTTTTTGAGCCCCATCAACGCGTACTGACGAAGAGGAGGAATTTTCAATGAGCCCCAAGTCATCCAAGGCGGGAAAGGCGAAGGCAAGAAAGACAGGTTTCCGGAGGATCGCCACGGAGGAAGCGTTTTCCGTGCCGGAGCAAATGGACGCAATGCGTGAAGTCCTGGCCCGGCAGACGGAATATGATCCGGATCTTTTTTTGTGGAAGGTGCAGACCGATCCCAACGGTCCGGTGAACAAACCGCTGCTCGATCTGGAGGGTGAGCGGATGCGCATCATGGATCGCGACGGCGTGGATATGCATTTGCTCTCCCTGACCTCGACGGGCGTGCAGATGATGGAGCCGGGGAAGGCCCTGGCAGTAGCCATCGCCGCCAACGACCGTCTGGCTGCCGCGATCGGGCGCCATCCCGATCGCTTTGCGGGGCTGGCGACGGTTCCCCCGCACGACGTTTCCGGGGCCATCAAAGAGGCTGAGCGGGCGATCCAGAAGCTGAAGCTGAACGGGATCATCATCAATTCGCACACAAACGGCGAGTACTTGAGCGACCGGAAATACTGGCCGCTGCTCGAAGCGATTGCCGGCCTGAAGTCGTCCCTCTATATTCATCCGCGCTCGCCGATCCCCGCGATGGCCGCCGCCTATCGCCCCGACCATCTCGAGCATGCCATCTGGGGCTATCAGGCGGAGACCGGATTGCACGCGCTGCGTCTGATCACCAGCGGCGTGTTCGACCAGATTTCCTCGCTCAAGATTATTCTTGGGCACATGGGCGAGGCGTTGCCATACTGGCTCTACCGCATTGACTACATGCACGGCATGGCTCCCATTCAATTCGACCGGGCCAAACTCAAAAAGCGCCCCAGCGATTATTTCAAGCGGAATTTCATGATCACCACGAGCGGCATGAACTGGCACCCGGTGCTGAAATTCTGCATTGAGGTGCTGGGAGCGGACAATATCATGTGGGCGATTGATTATCCGTACCAGACATCGCCGGATGCAGTCAAATTCATGAACACCGCCCCCATTTCCGATGCGGATAAACACAAAATCTTTCACAAGAACGCGGAGCGTATCTTTCACATCAAGCAGGCCTGAAGAGCAGGGAAGCGTATCGGATCCGTAGCTGCGGCGCGCCAAGTCCTGTAGCGAAAATGGGAAGAGGTGCGCGGAATGAGGGAATCCATGCGGGCATGCCAGGGGTGACGAGAAAATGGGGCCGCCAGCGCTGACCGCAGGCGAGATCATTAACCGCGAACCGCTCAGCCGTTACCAGGTCACGACGATTGTGCTCTGTGGTTTCGTGCTGGTGCTGGATGGCTATGGCTCTCTTTCCATGGGTTACGTGACGACACCCGTGGCCGAGAGCACCCACATCCCCGTCCATTCCTTTGGCCTCATCCTTTCGGCGAGCCTGATTGGATTGATGGTTGCCGCTATGGGCACAGGGCCCATAGCGGACCGTTGGGGCCGGAAATGGCCGGTCATCCTTTCGGCCCTGACCTTTGCCTTGTTTTCCATCCTGAATGGGCGCGCGACGACCTACGACGAATTTTTTGTCTTTCGGTTTCTCACGGGGCTGGGACTGGGCGGCGCAATGCCCAACGCAGTGGCCCTTGCCTCCGAATACGCGCCCAAGCGCCTGCTGGCGATTATCGTAGTGTTGCTTTTCATCGGGATGCCGCTTGGCGGACTGATTTGCGGCCTGGTCAGTTCGGCGGTGATTACAGGGCCGGGCTGGCCTTGGGTGTTTTATGTCGGCGGAATTGTGCCGATGGCGCTTGCCGTGGTCTTGATTTGGGCGCTTCCCGAGTCGGCTCAATTCCTGGTTGAGCGCGCGGGGGACAGAAAGCGAGCGGAGAAAATTCTGGCAAAAATTTCGCCGGCATTCGCCGCGGGGCAGATTGCCCTCGCGGAGGGGGGCTCCGCGCCGCGTGGCGCGGGTGCGCCGGTGAAGCATTTGTTCACGGAGGGGCGCGCCTGGGGAACAATTTTGCTGTGGATTCCGAATTTCATGAATCTGCTATTGCTCTATTTCATCAATAGCTGGCTCCCTTCGCTTCTGAAGGTATCGGGCATGTCCGTTTCCGACGGGGTGCTGGCGACGGCGTTTGTGAGCTTTGGGGGAATGGTGGCGTGTGTTGTGGAGGGTTCGCTGATCAATGCACTGGGCGCCTATTTTGTCCTGCTGGCGGATTTTCTGCTTTCCGCGGTGTTTGTGGTGGCCGTGGCCCTGTTCACGCACCCCTTTGGCCTGGCCCTCACGGTGACCTTTTTTCTGGGGTTTCTGGTGATTGGAGGGCAGGCAGCGCTCAATGCGATGTCGGCGAACTTCTATCCCACCGCCATTCGCTCGACCGGAGTCGGCTGGGCGTTGGGAGTGGGACGGCTGGGCTCGATTGTTGGGCCGCTGCTGGGAGGGAAGCTGCTGGCGCACGGATGGGCGCCGCGGCAAATCATTATTTCAGGCTCCGTGTGCGGCATTTTCGGCTGGCTGGCGATTCGCATGAGCAAACTCGTCCAACGAAATGCGACGGCATACAGCCGCGAAGCCGGGGCGGGTCATCCCTAGCCACTCCGAACGCGCGGTTCAACGCACCGCAACACCCCGCATGCGGCCTCCCGCGGGCGTGTTCCCATATCGCGTTCAGATTTGACTCCGCAGCCTCTTTTGGGGTAGTAGCTAGATGCATCGGGAGAGCTCGCGGGGTGCTCGATGCATCTCCTTCTGGTTGAGGACGAGAGAAAAGTAGCCAGCTTCATCGCCCGCTCGCTGCGCGAGAATCTTTACACCGTGGACGTGGCGGAAAGCGGCGAGAAGGCCCTGGATCTGGTGGGCCGTGCTGTTTACGACCTAATCCTTCTCGATATTCGCCTGCCCAACTTGAGTGGGGTCGAGGTGTGCCGGGAAATCCGCGACGCGGACATCGAAACGCCGGTGCTGATGCTGACGGCCCGAAGCTTGGTCGAGCAGCGTGTCGAGGGGCTGGACGCCGGGGCCGACGACTATCTGACCAAGCCATTCGCGCTGGCCGAACTGCATGCGCGCATCCGCGCACTTATACGCCGCGGATTTCATCGGGGCGGACCCAAGCTCCGCGCCGCCGACCTCGAGCTCGACCGGCCGCGGCGGACAGTCAAGAGAGGGGCGGACCCAATCCAGCTCACCTTTAAGGAATTCGCCTTGCTTGAGCTCCTCATGGTGCGCTCGCCGGACGCGGTGCAGCGTTCGGAGATCATCGAGCACGTGTGGTCCCACAGCTTCGACACCGATACAAACATCGTCGAGGTCTACATCAACCGGCTGCGGCAGAAAATTGATCAGGAACAGCAGGTCAAGTTGATCCACACCGTCCGCGGAACCGGATACCGCCTGGGCTTGCCGGGTGGAGAGCGATGAATCGGCGGTCGCTGCGATTCCGCATGATGCTGCTTTTTTGCCTCGTGGTGGGTGCGTTCTTGGTCTGCACCTACGCCATCGTCTATTCGATTTTTTCCCGAGAGCTGCGATTGCAGCTCGACCGCCGCCTCAACGAAGTGGCTGTGCCCATGATGGAAGATCTCGCCACGAATCCGCCGGATGAGGACTTCTTCGCGCTGCAGTTGCCGGACGAGTATCTGGAATTGATGGATGCCTCGGGCGCCCCCCTGAACATGTCGCGGAACTGGAGAGAGCATCCGATTGACGTAGGGCCGCTGAATTTCGTTGACGGCAAGCCGGTCTTCCGCACGGTGCGGGGAGCGCACAGGCCGCTGCGGATGGAGTTGATTCCCTTTGTGCTGGTGCATCGGCATGTGGTCTTGGCCGTCGCCGGGCCGACTGGGGATGTGGAAGCCGTTCTGAGCAACTTTCGCCGCATGTTGTTTATTCTTTTGCCGGTCAGCCTGTTGCTGATGGGTGGGATTTCGGCGTGGTACGTGGGCCGCAGCCTTTCGCCCATCACCGATTTGACGCAGCATGCGGCCCGGCTGGCCCAGATGGTTTCCGACCCGCATCACCCCGATATGCAGGCGCCGCGTCTCGCCACGTCCTCCGAGGACGAACTGGGGCGGTTGGCCACCACCTTCAATGAGCTTTTTGCCCGCGTGATCGCCGTGGTGCAGCAGTTGCGCCAGTTCGTGTCGGATGCATCACACGAACTGCGCACGCCTCTGGCCGTGCTCCGAGGGGAGACCGAGCTGCTGCTCTCCGAGCACCGGGATCCAGAGGAATGCCGCCGGACGGTCGAGATTCTCCATGGCGAGCTCCGCCATTTGAGCCACATCGTCGAGGCGTTATTCACTCTCTCCATGGCCGACGCCGGCCAGCTCCAGATCGCCAGCGCCCCCGTGTATCTGAACGAGGTTCTCGAGGAGGCCTGCGAGATCGCTGTTCCGCTCGGCCGGGCCAAGAGGATTTGCATCGAGCAGGACTTGGAGCAGGAGGTCGTTTCGCGCGGCGATGAATCGTTCCTGCGAGAGCTGTTTCTTATCTTTCTCGAGAACGCGGTGAAATATTCGCCTCCGGACACAAGGATCAAGGTCGGACTAGGCCGGCTCAATGGATCGGTGCGGGTGCGTTTCGAGGATCAGGGAGCGGGAATCTCTCCGGAGCATCTGCCGCATATTTTCGAGCGTTTCTACCGGGCACAAGGTTCGAGCGGCGTGGAAACCCGGAGCGGCGGCCTGGGCCTGGCCATTGCACAGGCGATTGTCCACGCGCACGGCGGAACGATCGAATGCCAGACGGCTCCGGGTCGCGGTTCTGTGTTTACCGTGATTTTGCCTCTACCGCTGGAGCAGGTCCTGCCTGCGGTGCCGCCAAGCCATGCGACAAGCCGATTGGAGAGCGGAAAAATCACGCCTCGAGTTCGCCAGAGAGGAGGATTTCATCTAGGGACGTCGGCGGGGTCCTGCCTGGATTAACGAAAATTAATCTTGAATTCAGCTTTCCTACGGCCATTTTGAGTATGCTTGGCGCCATTAGGGCGGTAAGGATAGGGTGCCGCGTGCGCCGGGGGCTATTTGCATTGCCAGTTGGCCCATGCTCCTATTCCGCTCTTGTCAGAGATGCAATCAAGGGTAGCAGCGTTTGGACGGAACTTGCCAGTAAGTCCAAGGCGAGCGCCCAGGGTCGGGATTGCTTCAAGGGGGGACAATGTCCACGGAACATCCAGGTTACGGCCAGAGGTGGGTTGGGGTGAGATTCGCTGGGCGGAAAAACAGGATTGCAGCCGGGATGCTGTGCGTGTGCGTGATTTTGCTGGGGAGCCTTCCGGCATTCGCACAGGTCAATTTCGGGCGCATCCTAGGCACAGTGACGGATCCTTCGGGCGCGGTGATTTCGGGGGCGAGCGTAACGGTAACCAACAATCATACCAATGTGTCCCGCGTGCTGACTGCGGACAGCGCCGGCGCCTACGTGGCCGCGGCTCTGATTCCCGGCACCTACACCGTGCGCGCCGAAGCCACCGGCTTCAAGACCGCCGTGCACCAAGGGGTGGTCGTTCAGGTGGGCACGGACACCCGCGTGGACGTAACCCTCGAGGTCGGCGCGGCCACACAGACGGTCACCGTTTCCGAAGCGGTTCCTCTGGTGGACACGACCAGCGCGACCTTGGGCGGAACGCTGAGCAACACGGCCATCAACGATTTGCCTCTCAATGGCCGGAACTTCCAGAACCTGATTACTCTCCGTCCGGGCGTGATCATCCAGCCGGGCGGCAGCGCGTGGACGCAGAGCACCAATGGCCTTCGCGCCGGTTCGACGATCTATTACGTGGACGGCTTGATGGACAACGATTACAACGTCGGCTGGACCGTCGTGAATGCGCCGACTCCGATCACCGAGGCAGGCTCCATCCTCCCGATAGACGCCATCCAGGAGTTCAATCTCGAACAGAACCCCAAGGCGGAATACGGCTGGAAGGCGGGGGAAGTAGTCAACGTCGGGATCAAATCGGGCACCAACAGCCTGCATGGCAGTGCCTACGCCTTCGGGCGGGACGGCTCCTGGGACGCGCGCAACTTCTTCAATCCCGTTGGCCAGCCGCAATTGCCCCTTCAACTGGAGAATTTCGGCGCCACGGTGGGCGGGCCGATCATCAAGAACAAACTCTTCTTCTTTATAGGTTATGAAGGGCGCCGCGATCTGATTGGAAACTCCTTCGGCCTGTTTGTGCCGGAGACGCTCCCGCAGGTGGCTCTTCCTTCTCCCGGATGCCCGACCGGTGGTGATTGCGCGAATAGCATTCCCGACGCGGAGAAGGCGCTCACGTCCGCGGGAATTCCGATCAGCGCGGTCAGCACAAAACTCCTCGGTCTCTATCCCGCGAACGCTTCGAACTCACCGGCCGAGACGTTTGGGTTTCCCAACACGGACCGGACCGACAATGGCATTGCCAAGATTGACTACAACATCAACAATCACAACACGCTCAGTGGCATGCTCTTCGTCAGCGACTACCTTGGCATTGGAGAAGACCGCGCGTACGCAAATCCCGCTTTCCTGACCAGCATTCCCATGCGGGACTGGGCCAACAACTACAGCTGGATCTGGACTCCCAACTCCCGCTGGGTCAACGAAGCCAGGTTCGGCTTCAACCGCATGACCCAGAATATCTCGAACGCTGATATCGGCGTCCCGGCGACGGCCTACGGAATTAATACCGGCATAACCTCGCCGGGCGGGCTTCCGACCATCAACATCGGATCGTTCGCGGAGCTCGGCACGAGCTTTACGCGCCCGGACTTCAATGGCCCATCGCCGCTCTATAACTGGCTGGACAACGTCACCTACATCCACGGCAACCACACCTTCAAGTTCGGCGCTGAGCTGTCGCGCATCGAGGCTGACGCCGGCGGTTATGCTTTTGGCCGAGGCCAGATCAGCTTTACGGGAGGAGGCACGGTGGCACCTTCCCTGATGTGTCCATCGCCCAACCAGGCGACCAGTTGCTCGAGCGCCTTGGAGGATTTTCTGGCGGGCAACGCCGCTTTTCCCGCGCTACAGTTGGTGGGCAATCCCACGCGGCATCTGGTGCAGTGGGCCGAAGCGGGATTTTTCCAGGACGACTGGCGCGTGAATCCACGCCTGACCCTGAATCTGGGGCTGCGCTACGAATACTTCGCGCCTCCCACCGAACGCAACGGTTTGCTCGGCAACTTCTGCCCCAACCTTCCCAACAACGTCGGCGTCACCTCCTGCCCGGCGGCCGGACTCGAACAATACGGCCAGCAGATCAACACCATCTTTCAGCCCGACCGAAAGAATTTCTCGCCCAGGCTGGGCATGTCCTGGGACCCGACCGGCCACGGAACGACAGCGATTCGTGCCGGCGGCGGCATCCTGTACGACCACCCATTCCTGGGTGAATTTTTTGGGCAGCTTGCCACGCAAGACGGAGCCGCGACGGGCATCGGCACGATCCCCACGGGATTCCTTTTCGTCACGCCTTCCGGCAGCACGCAGGGCACCGGCAAGATCAACAGCGGCGTGGTTGCTGCGGCCGTCGGGCCGTCTCAGTGGAACGGCGTCGTATTCCCGCCCACCGCGCCAACATGCGCTTTTTATGCCCGGTGCGGCATTCTGGGCGTGGTGCCGAATTTCAAGAATCCCTACATTGCCAATTGGAACTTCGGCATCGAACATAGTTTCACCAGCACGCTGGGTCTGGACGTCGAATACGTCGGCAACCACGGTGAGAGGCTGGAGACGATCACCAATGTTAACCAGCCGGCCCCATCGACGAGCGCGGGATCGGGGCCTTATTCCGCGCAGTTCCCCTACCTGGGCTTCATCAACATGCTGTCGAATATCGGCTGGTCGAATTACAACGGCCTGCAGATGACCCTGACGCAGCACTCCTCGCACGGCCTGTCGTTCATCGCCTCCTATACCTACTCGCATGCTCTGGACCTCAGCTCGCTCGATGCCTTCGCGCTGATGCCCCAGAACAGTCTGAACCCCGCGGCGGATTACGCGAACAGCGATTTCGACGTCCGCCACCACTTCACCCTGACCACCACCTATGAAATTCCCGGAAAGAAAACGCGGCTGCAGTTGCTGGAAGGCTGGGAGATCAATTCCATCGTGACGATCCAGAGCGGCCAGCCTTGGACCGTGGACAGCAGCCTCCCGGTGAGCAGCCTTCCCAATGGCGACATTAGTGGGACTGGAGTTTTGACGGACCGCTGGAATTTCTACGGGAACCCGTCGAATTTCTCCGCTTCCTACAACGCGATCCCCTATTGCAACGGGACGTTTGACATCCCCACAGACATCTCATGCGTTTCTTACCAAAATGCCGTCGGCAAAGCGCCCATCCCGTTTACCCAGGCGCAAACGCAAGCCGCCTTCACCGCATGCACCGCGCACGCCCCATCCATTTCCACGCTGAACAGCTTCGGCTGCTACTATCAGGGCGGATCCGTGATGGTGCCACCCGCCCTGGGGACTTTTGGCGCGATGGGCCGAAATCTCTTCCCCGGGCCGGGCCTCCAGGACTGGGATTTCTCCATCTTCAAGAATTTCCATTTTGGAGAGCGTGTGACCGGGCAATTCCGGGCCGAGTTCTTCAACGTGTTGAATCACCCAATGTTTGCCAACCCCTACGGCGGACCCAATGGTTTCGGCACAGTCGGCTACTGGAACCCGATGTCTCCGGGGCTGTTCGGATGCGGGTGCGCCACGCCCGACGTTGCGTCCGGAAATCCGATTATTGGGTCGGGCGATGCGCGGGCGATTCAGCTCGGATTCAAGCTGCTGTTCTAGGTGCGAGGAAGCCAAATAAAATGCCTGATGGGAGCGTGCGCCGTGGCTCCGGTCGCGCTCCCGCCAATTTAAGGCTGGCGCAAAGTCCTGCCACGCCCGCCTTTTCTTTCTCTGTCTATCCGGGGAGCGAGCGTCTTATGCTGGCCGTTTGTGTCCGCCCCGCATCCGGCCCGCGCGATGGACGTCAGGATTTGGAGGAATTGCCCTTGGGAAAATTCTTTGTCAGCTTCGGGACGAGAAACTCTTCCAGCACGTTCCCCACGGCGCTGGCCCCGATGCCGATCAGCGTATTCTCAAAGGTGAGCGCAACTCCGTTGCGATTCTGCGTGGGGTAGTAGAGATTGGAAATGCCACCGGCCGCAAGGCTGCCGAGGATGCTCGAGTAATTCGGCTGCCAGCGCCCGTTGTCGCCCTTGCAGATCACGGCGTTGGCGAGGGCATAGAAGAATCGCGATTTCTTGGTGCCGCTGCCGCGGTAGAAGAAGCGCGGGTCCTGCTTCAGAATCGAGGGCAGGATGGCGCTTCCGATGACCGTGCCGCTCACCAGGTCCGCGTAGGCCGCTCCAAATCTCTTGCCGTAGCCCTGCGCTCCCGTCCCGAAACCGCTGAATTGTCCGTCCTCCTGCTGCATGCCGGCGACGCCGGCCGTCAGGCCAAGCGTGATCGGATCCACAAGCGTCTTCCAGGCGAGCTGGAATTTTTGCCTCGAGTCGAGGGGGGCGGCATTGGGGATGTAGCTGACATAAAAATTGGGCAGTACCCCGAGCACACGCTGCTTTTCCTGCTGCTGGAGCTGATCCTCCGCAATCTCTTCCTGGGTGACGACGACCTGCACCTGCGTGGTGTTGGCCGCCACCGCCAGCGTCACCGGGGGGAGCATTTCCACTTGCCCGGGAGCCAGGGTCCCGGAAATGGTCTGCGAGGCGAAGCCCGGCGCCGCAACGGTGAGCTGAAAAGCCCCGGGCGCAACGCCGCTGAAACTGAATTGCCCGGTGTCGTCGGATTGCGCCTTCTGGTTTTGCGATGCGTCCTTGCCGGTGAGTTCCACGCTCGCACCGACAACCGAGCCTCCGCTCTGGTCCAGGACAGTTCCTTGGATGGCTCCTGCCAGAGGCTGCTCCGGCTGCGGATTGGCCTGCTGCTGGGCGGGAGTGCTAGCGGCCGGTGCGCTCGCCGCACCCTGGACAGGCTCGGGCGCGCCGGCAGGGGACTGCGATTGCGCCTGTGCCGGAATGTTCCATAGCAGGGCGCCGAGACTCAGCCCGGCGATGCTCACTCGGGCCAAAGTCCAAAAACTTCGCCCTCGCCTCCGATGCTCCTTCTTGCTTGCGGTCCTCACTCCCATCCAATCCTTTGTACCACGGACCAAGCCGCCCGGCGAAATGCTCGACCGTATGTTGTGATGGCCGCATCGAGAGGGTGGACGCGGGAGACAGCGAGGCTCAGGATCGCAGCGGCGCGGGGAAGAAACGACACATACATTCCAACTCATTCGACTTGAAATTGGCGGGACCGGCGAGTTTACTGGCATTGGAGGAAGCTATGAGCAAACCAGTTACTGTCGTGCACATCCAGTGGGCGGGGCCTTTTAGCTGGGAAGGAAAGCAAAAGTCTGACCGTCCGCTGATGTATAAATCAGTCGGCGAGCTGAATGGCCCAACGGATTATGGCGTTTATCAGGTGTATGGGTGCCATGCCATATATGGCGTGGATACTCTGCTTTACATCGGCAAAGCCAGCGGGCAGAAGTTCGCGGATCGACTGCCTGAAGAAACTGATTTGTGGTGGTGGCACAGCGACCGTCAGCGTTTATCAGTCTACGTGGGGCGGCTCAGTGGATGGAATGGCACACCGTCAAATGCAGAGTGGGAGGAGCACATAGACCGCGCGGAGAGGTTGCTTATTCTCGCGCATACTCCGGCTTACAACGCTCAAAAGGGCATCGACTACAAAGACTCGGAACTACAAGAGTTCCACGTGCTCAATTGGGGTTGCCATCGAAGCCTCTTACCAGAAGTCTCTGGATGGAGGTATACATCGAAATTCGATGACGAGACCAAATACAAACCGTATTCCTACCCCGCCGCAGCGCTAAGACGGGATCGACCCGCGCGGGCACATAGCACGCGACCGCGACGATAATGAGAACGACCACGGAGAGGAACGTCGCGGGGCAAAGACCAGTTAGTTCTTTGGTGAAGGACGTGTTTATCCGCTGAAACAGGCCGAGTCAGACTCATCTCTAACGATACGCCTGCGGTCGTCGCCTCGCACGAAAGTGAAAGCGATGGTCTTCCTGTGAGAAAACGCACGGGGTTTCCAGCGGGGTCGGGCACAAATCTGGCACACGCGAAACGCGAGTCGATTAACTAAATGCGACTCAGAAACTTAGAATGGTGGAGGCGGGGGGAGTCGAACCCCCGTCCGAGAAGCCTTGCCACCCGAAGACTACATGCTTATCCCATTCCGAAAGATTCGCCGGGGGGAGCTCAGAACGGGCAAGACGCGCCACCGGCTAGTCCGATGATCTTACCGGCGTGTTGCGGACCGAAACGCGCCGGCCAGCCCGCTGTATGACGCCTCATCCCAAGCGCGCAGGCATCACCTGGGGAGACGCGCTACCTAGGTTTTAATTAGGCAGCGAGAGCCAACTGGGAGTTGCCAGTTGTGTTGTTCCACCCGATTGCGGGCAGGTGGCGCCCGGCATGCCTTCGGGCCGCGACAGCTTCCGTCGAAACCGTATCGCCCCCGTCGGTACTATCAGCATAGCATTTGTCGGAGAAAGAAGCCAAATCGGGCCCTGCGGGAAGTGTCCAGTTCAAGCCGCGCGCCGAGGACGAGAAAATCTTGTTTGCGGGCCGGACTCTCAGCGGGTCAACAAATATATGAGCGCCGCGTATGCGGGGTAGCGACCGGCGAGTTCGGCGCGGCCGGCCGGTTCGAAATCGTCCGGGTCAAAGCCGGGCGCCATGGAGGTGCCCAGCAGGGCGTATTTGCCGCCGGGGGCCACGCGCGCGCCCTGCCAGGTGCCTCCGGTCACTGTGTGTTGCAGGCGCATCCCCGCGTTGATCTCCCGCCCAAGAAGGATGGCTTCGCCCGTCCCGTCCGGCTTCAGGGCGAGCATCTCGACCGGATCGCCGAGATAGAAATGAAAGGTCTCATCACCGCGGAGGCGGTGCATGGCCGAAAATGTGTCCGGGGTCAGCAGGTAATAGATGGAGGTGGCCAGGCTGCGATCGCCGGAATAGCCCGAAGGCAAGGCCGATTTCGGCAACGTGTGCGCGGAGCGGTATGCTTCCGAGAAATAGCCGCCTTCGACGGGCAGCGGCTGCATTTTCAGCAAATCGCGAATCTGTTCGGGTGTCAGCATGATGGCCGATTGTATCCTGGGCGAAGTATTGGCGGCCCGGTGCCGGGGAGCAGGCCGCAGGATGCGTAACGAAGAAGATACGAACCACCCGCTAGGAAGGCAAGCAAAACCTCGATCGCGCACCCGGCGACGGGGAAGTCCCTCCCTCAACAATCAGGAACGCATTCCGGGAATGGCAGTTGACACTCCGTGCAGCGGTTTCCATAATCCGAAAGAGGCGGGGCCCTTGCCGGAAAGCCGCAAAATGCAGGACCGATTGCTTGAGGATGCCGTTTCGCGCGCCTTGCGCGATAATCTCGCGCCTCTTCAGCGCACTGCGGACGACCTCCATCAGGCCTATGCGGACCTGGTGGCGGCGTGTTCCTCGAGCCGACCGACCAACGCCTTGCCCGCCATGCTCCGCGCCCAGACGGCCGCTGCATCGCTCGCCGCAGGGCTCGCGGTCCTTTCCAATTTTGTGACCGTCGCACTGAACACGCAGGACCAGCAGGCTCCAGCCGAGGCCGTTCCCGAACGCCGAGACACCCGCGGCAGTGCGCCCGCAGCGGTGGCTGAGCCGGTCGAGATGGCAGGGCCGGCAGTTTTTGAGCCTTCTCCCGTAGCGGAGGAGGCCGGGGTGCCGGTAGATGTTTCTTTGGAGACGGGCGCAGTCCAAGCTGCATCTGATTCTACAGGGGCACGGGAGCTTGCCGAGGAGGCGCCGGCTTTTGATGTTGCCGCCCTTGGGCCGGAGCTGCAGGATCTGCATCGCCGAGCTAGCCGGGTAGCCAAAGTGGCCATGCAGGACATAAAATTATTGCGGCCGAAGGATGTTCGATTGGGCCGCGAGCACAAGGATATTTGCCATAGACTCCGCAGTGAACTCGATAAAGCCCGCAAGGAATACGATCGGCGTTTCCAGGCGATTCTGGACCACCCGGTGGATTATTTCCATCGCTGGATGGTGGAAATCCTGGCCGAAGGCGATCGCGAAGCCCTGGGAGAGTATCCGTATCCCTCCCCGGCGCCGCGGCGGTAAGTCCTTCGCGAGGAAATACGGCCTCCGTCTTGCCGGCACGGTCGGCCTCGCGGCACTCCTCAGCGTTCCTTGTCCGGCGCGCCCGAAGGCTGCCGCGCCCAGCGGCGCTGGTGGACGAGTTTCGTCGCAAAGCCTGGAGGCATTGGCCAGGGCGCTCACCAACAAGGACTCCCACTGGGCCTACGGCCGGCTGAGTGGCCTGGCCTCGCAAAAATCCTCGGGCGTGCTGGGAATGCGCGCGGCGCTGGCGCTGGGGCGCTACGACTACGGCCGGGCGCGGTACGCACAGGCGGCGAAATGGCTCGCCCGCGCCGAGGACGAGCCGCTGCTCGGCGACTACGCGCTGTACTGGAAGGCGCAGGCCGATCTCGCCCTGAACAACAGCTCCGCGGCGCTGGACGAATTGCAGCAGTTTCGCCAGACATTTCCTGATTCCTTGATGACCGAGCCGGCGCTCGAAACGCTGGGCCAAGCGGCCTTGGACGCCGGCCGCCCTGCGGACGCCTTGGCAGCTTTCGATGCGTATCCTCCCACGGCGAAGACTCCCGCCCTGCTCTTTCTTCGCGCTGAGGCGCGTGAGCAGGCCGGGAAGACCCTGGACGCAGCCGCGGATTATCAGTCGGTCTATCTTAATTTTCCGCTAAGCTCGGAGGCGGGCGAAGCGGCCAGCAAGGCCGCATTCCTGCGCGATACGCTGGGAGACAAATTCCCGCAGCCCCCGGTGAAAGACAGGCTCAGCCTCGCCGCCACGTTTTACACTGCTGGCGATTGGAATCGCGCGCGCAACGAATATTCGGAGGTTCTGCCGGAACTCGCCGGCGCGGACCGGGAGCGCGCGGAGATGCGGATTCTGGCCTGTGGGCTTCGGCTCGGCGCGGGCCCCGCGGACCTTTCCGCACTGCAAATCAGCGATCCGGATGTGGACGCGGAGCGGAAGCACGCCCTGGCGGAATATTCCCGTTCGCAAAATGACGAGGCCGGAATGATTGCCGCAGCGGAGGCGGCGGTTTCGCGGGCGCCAGCGAGCCAGTGGGCTGAAGCGTCGCTCATGCTGGCGGGGAATTATTATTGGGTGCAGATGGCCCGCGATCAGGCCTCGTTGTATTACGTCCGCGTGGCGAAGCTCTTCCCGAACACGCCGGACGCGGACGCGGCGCTCTGGCGTGTCGCGTGGACCGCCGTGTTGAAGCGCCAGCCGGATGCGGCGCAATTGCTCGCAGAGCATATGCAGCGGTTTCCAGAGTCGTCTTATACGCCGGACACTTTGTATTGGCTCGGCCGGCTCGCGGAAGAATCGGGCGACACGCCTCTGGCGCGAAGCTATTACAAGAAATTGTCCGGCCGCTATCCAGAGGCCTATTTCGGCGAGTTGGGCGAGGTCCGGCTTCGCTCGCTCGGACCGGGACCTGTGCAGGAAGCAGCTGTAGTCACCGCCTTGCCGCCGCTTCCGCCAGCCGCATCGCTCGACCTCTCCGATCCGCCGCCCACGACTTGGGAGAAGCGGGCGAGCGCCCTGCGAATGATTGCGTTTGACTCCTCCGCCGAGGCTGAATTGCAGGCGGGATACACGGCTACGGGCAACGCCAATCTGCTGCTGGAAGCCGCGCAGGAAGCGGTAGCGGCGGAGCGCTACGGCGCGGCCATTGTGCTCGTGCGGCGGCTCTATCCGCGGCTGGAATCGCGAAGCTTCGCCGAGGTGCCTCGCCCGGTCTGGCTGGCGGCGTATGCCCTGCCGTATGCCAACGAGATTCGCCGCTGGTCGGAGCGTGAAAAACTCGATCCGATGCTGGTGGCCGGGCTGATCCATCAGGAGTCGGCATTCAATCCCAAGGCGCGCTCCGTTTCGGATGCCATCGGTCTGATGCAGCTCCTGCCGAAAACGGCGCGGGGTCTGGCGCGTCAGACCAGGGTGCGCTATGTGCGCTATCGCCTGACCGACCCGAATTACAACGTCCGTCTGGGAACCGCCTATGTTGCCAATCTTCAGAAGCAATTCAGCAGCGTGGAGCTGGCCCTGGCGGCCTATAATGCCGGAGAGGATCGCGTAGCTTCGTGGACTGCCGGACAGAACTATCGCGAGCCGGCTGAATTCGTGGATTCCATCCCGTTCACGGAGACCCGCGATTACGTCCAGATCGTCTTGCGCAACGCGGACATCTACCGGCATCTTTACGGAGCGCACCATGAACCCCGCGAAGCAGGCGCCAGCGACAGCCGCTAGGTCGGCGCTTTCGCGCAAAGCCGAGCAGTTCACCGAATCGGTGATTCGCGAGATGACTCGCCTGGCCCTCCGCCACGGCGCCGTGAATCTCTCTCAGGGTTTTCCGGACTTTCCCGCTCCAGCGGAGATCAAGAACGCCGCGCGGGAAGCAATCGCCAGAGACATCAACCAGTACGCCATCACCTGGGGCGCGAAGACGCTGCGTGACGCTATCGCAAAGAAATTTGAGCGCACCCAGGGAGTATCCGTGGATCCGGAGCGGGAAATCACCGTGTGCTGCGGCGCGACGGAAGCGATGATCTCGACCATGCTGGCGATCATCAATCCCGGCGACGAGGTCGTGGTCTTCGAGCCTTTCTATGAGAACTACGGCCCTGACGCGATCCTCTCCGGCGCAACGCCCCGCTTTGTGAAGCTGCATCCTCCCGAATGGAGCTTCGATCCCGAGGAGTTGGCCGCCGCGTTCGGCCCGGCGACCAAGGCGATCATCCTCAACACTCCGAATAATCCCACGGGCAAGGTTTTCCGCCGCGAGGAGCTGGAAGCGATCCGCGTTCTCTGCGCGCACTGGGGAGCTGTGGCCATCACCGACGAGATTTATGAACACATGGTGTATGACGGCGCCCAGCACATTTCGCCCGCCGCCATCGAGGGGATGCGCGAGCGCACCATTACGATCAACGCATTGTCGAAAACATACAGCGTGACCGGATGGCGCGTCGGCTGGGCCATTGCTCCTCCGGAGATCACTTCCGCCATCCGGAAGGTACACGATTTTCTCACTGTCGGTGCCTCTGCCCCCTTGCAGGAGGCGGGCGCCGCGGCCCTGCAATTTCCCGCGGAGTACTACGAACAGCTCGCCCGCGCATACCTTTCGCGGCGCGACCGCCTGCTCGCGATTCTGACCGAGGCCGGCTTCCGCTGCTTCACACCACGCGGGGCCTATTACATCATGACCGACATTAGCGCCTTCGGATTTCCCGACGACGTCGCCTTCGCGAAATATCTGGTGCAGGAGATTGGTGTCGCGGCAGTTCCGGGGTCGAGCTTCTACCGCGATCCCGCCGATGGCCGCAACTATCTGCGTTTCACGTTTTGCAAGACGGACAAGACCCTCGATGCCGCCGCCGAGCGGCTCACCAAGCTTCGGCCTGCCCGCTAGACAGCGCGAGGCGGGAGCGCCCCAACGCCATCAAAGAGCCAAATCCACCGACTGCTGATGTTCGGGAATTGCTACCTGCCAGCGGAATTGATCCTGGATTGTGCTGCGGAAGGAATTTAACGCGGTGGGCTCGCCGTGTACGAGGAATGTCTGCCGCGGCGGCGCCTGAAATCCCGAGAGCCACCGAAGCAACTCGCTTTTTCCGGCGTGCGCCGAGAGCTGGCCGATTTCGTGAATTTGGGCCCGCACCGGCACTTCTTCGCCGTGGATATGCAGATACTTTGCGCCCTCCAACAGGGCCCGTCCGCCGGTTCCTTCCGCCTGGTAGCCGACGAGCAGCACGGCGCTGCGGGGATCGGGCAGCCGCCGCGCCAGATGGTGCATCACACGCCCTCCCGTGGCCATGCCGCTGGCGGAGAGAATTACGCAGGGCGCCACGACATCATTTATATTTTTGGACTCCTGAACCGATCGCGTCATGTGCACTTCGTGGACGTTGAGCGGGTCGTGGTTGCCCTGGCCTTCTTCCCGGCTAAATTCCAGAGAGTGGTCCTCATGGTGGCGTTCGTACAGATCGGTCACATTGATGGCCATCGGGCTGTCCAGATACATCGGCAGGCGCGGTATGCGCTGCTCTTCCTCAAGCTGGCGGAGATAGTAGAGCAGGGTTTGCGTCCGCCCGACGGCGAACGCGGGGATCACCACAGCCCCGCCGTGCTTGGCCGTCTGGGAGACGATATCCGCCAGTTGGTCCAGGACCGAGCCGGACGGATGATCGCGGTCTCCATATGTGGATTCGCAGAGCAGGAAATCGGCGCGCGCGGGAGATTCGGGATTTTTCAGGATCGGCTGGTCATACCGTCCGAGGTCGCCGGAGAACACCACCAGGGTCTGTCGCCCGTTCTCAGTGATGGTGAGTTCGAGCCACGATGAGCCGAGAATGTGGCCGGCGTCGTGCGGCCGGACAGAAAATTGAGGGCTGATCGTGAACGACCCAGCGCGGGGAATGTCATGAAATCGCGCGAGGGCGGCCTGCGATTCTGCGACGGTATAGAACGGAAGCGGAGGTTTATGCCGGCTGAAACCTTTTCGGGCCGCGTAGGCCGCGTCTTCTTCCTGCAAGTGCGCGGAATCGGGCAGCAGCAGGGCGCAAAGTTCGCGCGTCGCGGCATTCGAGTAGATCGGACCGCGGAAGCCATCGCGCAGCAGCCGCGGAAGGTAGCCGGTATGGTCAATGTGGGCGTGAGTCAGCAGCACCCAGTCAATTGTCGCCGGATTTACAGGGAGCGGCTCCCAGTTGCGCTGCTTCAGATCTCTGCGCCCTTCGAAGAGGCCGCAATCCACGAGCAGCTTTTTTCCATCCGCTTCGACGAGGTACTTCGACCCAGTGACGGTTCCTGCGGCCCCGAGAAAGGTGATCCTGGCCATGACGCCGGTATTCTACGGCAGGCGGGCAGGGAAGCCGGGCGCATATTTGCACGATCATGCGCAACCGTTACTCTCCACCGCGGCATTCCAGCAGCTGCGCCGCCCGTGGTCAATGACGCCGGTGCTTACGACGACGGCCCTTCGCCCAGGCCAAGCTTCTTCAGGATATCCTCCATCAGGCACCACTTGGTAATGCCGGACTGCAAGAGGTTTGCGCCCACGAAGGCCGTAAACCAATACCAGTAGTGGCTCACCCAGGTCCCCAGCGCCAGCGAGACGAGAACAAACGTCCCAGCGATAATTCGAATCAAATGCTCGCGCTTCATTTTCCACCTCTCTCGCTCAGATAATAGAGAACCGGCACGGTCATCCGCGAAAGCACCGTGGACGCCACTTCCCCGGCCATCAGGGAGATGGCCAGGCCTTGGAAGATGGGATCGAAGAGAATGACGCTGGCGCCCACCACCACCGCTGCCGCCGTCAGCAGCATCGGGCGAAACCGCACCGCCCCGGCATCCACCACCGCTTCTTCGAGCGGCATGCCCTGTTCGCGGCGCAGGCGGATGAAATCCACCAGGATGATCGAATTCCGCACGATAATTCCCGCCCCGGCGATGAAGCCGATCATGGAGGTCGCCGTGAAAAACGCTCCCATCGCGGCGTGCGCGGGCAGAATGCCCACCAGCGTCAGCGGAATCGGCGCCATGATAATGAGCGGCGTCTTGAAGGACTGAAACCAGCCGACTACCAGGACGTAGATGAGCACCAGCACGGCGGCAAAGGCCAGCCCGAGATCGCGGAACACTTCATAGGTGATCTGCCATTCGCCGTCCCATTTGATCGCCAGCTTGGTGGTGTCCGGGGGCTGGCTGGCGGTGTAGTGCTCGACGCGGTATCCCTCGGGAATCTTCAGCGTGCTAATGCGGTCGCTCATCTTCCCGATCGCGTAGACGGGGCTTTCCTCGGCGCCCGCCACGTCGCCGATCACATAGACCACTTCGCGCAGATTCTTTCTGTAGATGCTCTTGTCAATCGTTTCCTGC
The DNA here is from genome assembly GCA_021780215.1 of Acidobacteriota bacterium. GTDB lineage: Bacteria > Acidobacteriota > Terriglobia > Acidiferrales > UBA7541 > Palsa-295. The sequence goes on along the minus strand of JAJXZD010000157.1, from coordinate 8,599 downwards.
CGGACGCGCACGAGTTCGCCGAGCGGCACCATCTTTCCGTTCGTCGCGTTCAGGTAGAGGCCCTTCAGCGCGTCGGGGCTCGAGCGGTCGGCGCGCGCCAACTGCACGTGGATGGGAACATCCTCACGCTCGTTCGGCATATGCAGCAGCCCCGCGTCCGCTCCGCCAAGAGCCACGCCGAGCGATTGGGTGACGTCGGCGGCGGAGATGCCTTGCAGAGCGGCCTTATCCTGTTCGACCTGAAAGTCGAGCTTCGGCTGGTCCGCGGCTACGAACCAGTCCACATCCACGACGCCAGCCGTGGTCTCGAAGATCTGCCGGACCTGCCGGGCCAGTCGGATCTGGCTGGCGTAGTCCGGCCCGTACACTTCGGCCACCAGCGTGGAGAGCACGGGAGGGCCCGGGGGAACTTCGGCGATCTTCACGCGGCCCCCCCAGCGCTTCCCGATCTCCTCCACAGGCCCGCGCATCTGCTTGGCCAAATCGTGGCTCTGCACCTTGCGTTGGTTGGCGGGGCGCAGATTGACCTGAATGTCTCCTTGATACGCGCCGCGGCGCAAGAAATAGTGACGCACCAGGCCGTTAAAGTTGTAGGGGCCGGATGTCCCTGCATAAATCTGGTAGTTGCTCACCTCTGGCTGCGTGTGCAGATAGGCTCCGATCTCCTGTTCCACCGCCAGAGTGTGCTCGAGGGGAGTCCCCTCCGGCATGTCCACAACAATCTGGAACTCGCTCTTGTTGTCGAACGGCAGCATCTTCACGCGCACAGCCTTGAAGGCCACAAGAGAGCATGCCAGCAGGAGCAGGACCACCACGCTGCCGAGAAACAGCCAGCGCCGCCGCGCATCGCGAATGAGCGGCGTCATCAGGCGCCGGTACAGCCGCGTACTCCAACCTTCCCCCTCTGCTTGGCCATGGCCCTCTGGGGTCTCGCACAGCAGCCGCACCGCTGCCCACGGCGACACAATGAAGGCGATGAGCAGGGAAAACAGCATCGCGGCGGACGCACCCACCGGAATCGGCCGCATGTAGGGCCCCATCAAGCCACGGACGAAAGCCATCGGCAGAATCGCCGCGATGACCGCGAACGTCGCGAGAATCGTTGGATTGCCCACTTCGTTGACAGCCTCGACGGCCACGTCGCTGCGCAGGCACCCTTGATTTGAGGGGAGCCGCAGATGGCGCACGATGTTTTCAACCACCACGATGGCGTCATCCACCAATATGCCGATGGAAAAAATCAGCGCGAACAGCGTCACCCGGTTCAGCGTGTAGCCGTAGATATAAAAAATGAAGAGGGTGAGCGCCAGGGTCACGGGGATCGCCAACAGCACCACACCGGATTCACGCCATCCCAGCGCGAGGGCCACCAGCAGCGTTACAGAAATGGTGGCGATGAAGAGGTGCTCGAGAAGTTCGTCCGATTTACTCTTGGCCGTTTCCCCGTAATCGCGCGTAACCGTGACTTTTACATCCTGCGGGATAACGTATCCACGCAACGAATCCAGTTTCTTTAGGACGCTGCGCGCGACGGTCGTCGCGTTTGCGCCCTTACGCTTGGCGACTGTCAGCGTCACGGCAGGGAAGGACCCGGCGGGTCCGGGTGCCGCGGCGCCCGTGCCGAAGAACGCGTAGTCCACCGGCTCTTCCGGGCCGTCTGTTACATCCGCCACATCGGAGAGATAGACGGGACGGCCCTCCGAGACGCCTACGACAATCCGGCGCGCATCGTCCGCGCTGTGCAGGAAGCGGCCGGTCTGGACGGCAAATTCCTGGTTGTTGGACGCGAACGATCCTGCGTCGGCGCGGCGATTTGACACCTCGAGCGCATACATAATGCTCGCCGGGCTGGTGTGGTAGGCGGCCAATCGCTGCGGGTCGAGCGTGACGCGCAGTTCCCGGCGCTGCCCGCCGATGAGCGACGTCTCGGACACGTCGTTCACCTGCTTGACGGATTGTTCGGTTTCGGCGGCGATGCGGCGCAGCGCGAACCCGTCATAATGCTTGCCCCAGAACGTCACCGCGAGAATCGGCACGTCGTCAATGGAGCGCACCTTGATGAGCGGTTGCGATGCACCCGGAGGGATGCGGTCGAAGTTCGAATAGAGGCGGTTGTAGGTGCTCACGACGGCGTCTTCCTGTTTCACTCCCACGTAGAAGCGCACCGTGACCATGGATTCGCCGGGTTGGCTCGTCGAGTAGATGTATTCGACCCCGGGGATCTCCCGCAGCAGGTTTTCCATGGGGGCGGAAACGCGCTGCTCTACCTCGCGCGACGATGCTCCCGGCATCGACACGAATACATCGAGCATGGGAACGACAATCTGCGGTTCTTCCTCGCGCGGCGTCCGAAGAATGGCAAACACTCCGAGGAGAAGTGACGCCACGATGATCAATGGCGTCAAGCGCGAATTAATCATCGCGCGGGCAATTGTGCCGGCCAGGCCGTGTTTCATTGCCGCCCCTCCGGTGCGCCCGATGCCGTGCCGACGCGCTTGCCGTCAAGTTCCTGCACGCCGGGATTTGAGACGATCTGCTCGCCCGCTTGCACGCCGGAGAGAATCTCTACCTGGTCCGCGAACGGCTGACCCAGAGTCACCACCCTCCATTGCGCGATTCCCCGGGCATCCGCCACATAGACGCCATGAAGCTGTCCTCGCTCGATGACGGCGGTCTTCGGAACCAGAATGGCCTGCCGCTCTCCCCTTTGGAACCACGCACGGCCAAACAGCCCGGATTGAATCTGCGAATCGCGGGGTAGGTTGATGCGCGCCTGCACCGTATGGGAGCGGGGATCCGCACCGGCCTCCAGCTCGGCGACGATTCCCTCAAAGGAGCGGCCGGGCAGAGCGTCAAATTCCACGCGCGCCTTCGACCCCTTCCGGACCCGCGCGGTGAATCCGCCGTGCGTGGCGATTGCTTCCGCAGGAAGCGTTGCGTTTAGCTGGTAATGAGAGATGTCCTCAACGACGAAGAGATCCATCCCCGGCGCTGCCAGGGAGCCCGGGTCGACGGTGCGCCGGACTACTCGGCCATCGAAAGGAGCCACAATGCGCGCATATCCGGCCACGTCTTCCGCGGCGCGCGCAGACGATTGCGCCTCAGCCTTCGCGGCTTCTGCCTGCTGCTCGGCTGCTGCGGCCTGCGCCAACCCGGCCTGGGCGGCGAGATTTTTTGCCTCGATCTCGTCAAATTCCTGTGGGCTTACAGATTTTTGATCACGGAGATAGACATAGCGATCGTACGTTTTCTTGGCGATGCCCGCTTGCGCCTGTGCTGCCGCCAGGCCGCGGGCTGCCATGCCGACTCCGGCCGACGCTTGCTGCAGCGCGGCGCGGGCCGCGTCCCTCCGCGCCAGCAATTCACTCTCATCCAACTGGGCGAGCAATTGGCCGCGCGTTACGATATCCCCTTCGCGCGCGAGCACCTGCGTGACCGTTCCCGTCGTGCGAGCAGCCAATTGAGCTGTTGCCGCAGCGATGGAAGAGCCGGGCACCTCGATTTCGTCCGGGATTGTTTGTGGCTGCACAACCTCAACGGTCAGGCCGGGCACCGCCTCGACCTGCTCCGGCCGCGGCGCGGTGGATCCGCATCCGGCAAGCGCAGCGGAGAGAAATGCTGCTGCAAAGACCGCCTGAGAGCGGGGAAGTGCGCGGTATGTGCCGGTCAGTTTCATTGTGCCCCCGTCGTTTGAAGAAGTGCGGAACTGACGGTCAGGATACCGGCGGAACGTTCGAGTTGCGCGCGGGCCACCTGCCAATCATGCAATGCCGATAAATATTCGGTGCGAGCTTCGAGTTGCGCGGTCTGCGCTCGGAGAAGTTCAGTGATGTTGGTGAGGCCCGCTTCGTAACGGGTCTGAATGATATGCAGGCTCTCCTGAGCCTGGGCTACGGCGTCGCGGGCGGCCGCGGCCCGCTGCGCTGCCGCCGAGATATCCAGATAGGATTGCTGGACCTCGAGCAGCACTCCGGACTGGAGCCATTCCAGGCTGTGCCGCGCCTTGTCCTCATTGGCTTGTGCTTCGGCCATGCGCGCTCGCTGGGCGCCGCCAGCAAAAAGATTGATATCCAGGCGCGCTCCTGCCGTCCAATTCGTTCCCGATGGGCCGGCGCCCAGAGTCATCGCGTCGCGTTCGAAATCAGCGAACACACCGACCTTCGGTCCAAACTCCGCCTTCGTGGATTTCGTGGCGCTTGCGGCGGCCCCGGCCTGCAATTCCGCGGACCGAAGTGATGGACGGTGTGCGAGAGCGGTCTGCGTCCATTCCTGGAGCGTTCGGGAGGCAGGCGCGGGTTCTCCGAGTGATTCGGACGGCTCAGGCCGCGCAGTGAGAGACTCCCCGATGACGCGAGCCAGCGTCATCTGTGCCAATTCGAGGCTGTTTTGCGAGCGGATTTCCCGGTCCTTCATTTGTGCCAGAAAGACCTTCGCGCTCAGAAGATCGGAATCCACGATCAGTCCTGCGGTATGCATCCTTTCCACGCGCTGCTCGTTGGATTCCGCAGCTTGCAGCGCCCCGTGGGCCGCCTTCCAATCCTCACGGGCGACCATTACGCCGTAATAATCGCGGATGGCTTCCATAATCAGGTCCTGACGGGCTTGCTCCGTATCGAAATCCGCGGCGGTTTTGAGCCGTTTTGCACCCTGTGAACGGAAGTGGGTTTGTCCGGAATCGAACAGATTCCATTGGCCGCTGAACATCGTCTGGAAATTGTCGAGTGGCTCCGGCGTATTCAGGCTTGGCAGGGCAAAATCCGCTTGCGTGAACTGGCGTTGAGTCAGCAGCGTTCCAAACACATAGACCGGATTGTCGCCCCGAGTGAATCCCTGGCTGAAATCGAGCCGGGGAAACCATCCGGCTCGCGCTTCGTTCGCCCGGGCGCGCGCTGCATCCGCCGCATCCTGCGAACTGCGGAACTCAGGGTTGCTCTGGAGCGCCTGCTGGACCGCGGCGGCAAGGGTGAACGTTTCTTGCGCTCCGGCGCCGGGCGCGAGTCCCCAGGCCAGCAGGCTGACAAGCAGGGCGGTGCGAGTGATGGTCCATGGGCTCATAAATCCTCGATATCTCGGCGAGATTGGTTCTCCGCCTTGGTGATTTGGAGAGCCTTTGCAAGTCTCGATCCTTCCTGTAACCGCGCGCGCAATACCCTGCGGATCATGTGGCAAGCGTCCGTCACCTCGGGGATTGCCAGGCGGTACAGCGTCTCCCGTCCGCGCGGCCGGGACTGAATCAGTCCCGCTTGCTTGAGAAGGGAAAGATGCTGTGACAGATTGACCTTTCCTATCCCCAAAACGGCGCGCAGCTCCGAGGCAGTCTTTTCGCCGCTGGACAACAAATCCACGATTTGAATCCTCCGGGGATGGCCTAGCGTGCGGCAGATCTCTGCCTGGAGAAAATAAACCGCCTCTGCATCCCGCGCCGGGCCCGTGGAGCGCCCTGTAGGAGCGGGAGGAGCGGGCTGCCTGGACGTTCGCATCTTCGAGTGTTCCTTTGCGGGAAAGTCGGGCACAAAAAGCTGTATATTCGACCTCTAGGAACGGACGCGCTGATTTAGATGCTGTGCGCCGACGATGGTTACAATATTTCTTAACTAAGATATGTTGCATATGTTGGCGCGTATGTGTCCGGAGTCACTCCGCCCTGTGACGCAGGTCACGGCTTGCGGCGCGCCCTTCTGATGTCATAGGCGTTTGCTCGGTAGTCATTTGCCTGCTAGCATACGGCTCGGGTCGCGGGGAGATGCTATCTGCAAAGAACCAGGGCCGTTCACGAGTGTCGGCTAAGTGCCTGAAATAAAAGGAGGAAAGCCCGTGGGAGACAAGCACGCGGAACTTGTGCAAGCGATCGCCGATATGCGCGAGGAAGAGGCAGTTAGCATGGCCCGGGAGATGCTCGATAGCGGATATGATGCGGTCACTCTGCTCGGCCATTGCCGCGAAGCCATGGAGCTCGTCGGCAAGCGTTATGAGGAGGGGGAATACTTCCTGCCCGAGTTGATGCTCGCCGGGGAGATGCTCCGCGCCATTGGCGATATGGCCAAGCCTCTGATCAAGCAGGATCAAAAAGCGTCAGCGGCGGCAGGCACGGTGATTATCGGCACAGTTCAGGGCGACCTGCACGATATCGGCAAGAACATCGTGACCTTCATGCTGGAAATTAACGGGTTTAATGTCATTGATCTGGGCATTGACGTGCCGGTGGAAACTTTCATTGATAGCATCAAGAAGAACAAGCCGCATGTCGTCGGACTCAGCGGCTTTCTCACCCGGGAGTTCGACGTGATGAAGAAGACGGTCGAGACTATTCAGGAAGAGGGACTCCGGAATAATCTGAAGATCATGATCGGTGGCGGGCAGGTGGATGACGCAGTAAAGAACTACACGGGAGCCGACGCCTTCGGTCTGAACGCCATGGATGCCGTGTCTCTCTGTAAACGGTGGGTACCTGCTTGAGCAGCGCGAGCGCACAGAAATCGCCGGCCGCGCAGTACGCGGAACGGGAGAAACGTCTTGTGGACGCCATCGAGCTTCGCACTCCCGACCGTCTGCCGACGATATTGTTCTCTCATTTCTGGGTGGCTCGCAATGCGGGAATGACCTGCCGCGAAGCGATGTATGACTATGACCGGCTGGCGGCAGCGGTGCGTAAGGCGGTAGTGGATCTGGAACCCGACGGCTATTATCCGGTGCAGACCATGGTGGCGCACGGGCCCACCATGGACATCCTGGACTATAAGCAACTCGAATGGCCAGGGCATGCGGGAGTGGCTGAGGACGTTCCCTTCCAATATCTCGACGCCGAATATATGCAGGCCGGCGAGTATGCGGATTATCTTCTAGACCCCACCGGATTCATGATTCACAAGTATCTCCCTCGCGTGGCCCGCGCCTTGGAACCTCTCGCTCAATTGCCGGGTTATCCCGTCAATCTCCACACCCGCATCCTGCTCTCCATGGAAGTGTATGCCCGGCCCGATGTGCGCCGGGCCCTTGAGACGATGATTCGTGCCGGCGAGGAAATGCAGAAGATGCGTGCCTCAATGGCTCGGATGATCGAGGAATTGACGGCGCTCGGTTTTCCTTGCGCCAGCCATGCGACGAGCCATGCGCCTTTCGATGTGGTCGCCGATTATTTGAGGGGATCCAAAGGGGCGATGCTTGATCTGTTCCGCAGCAAGGATCGCCTCGTGGCGGTTTTGGATAAACTCGTAGAAATGATTCCCCGGGAAGGGATTGCCGCGGCAAAGAAGGCTGGCGGGAGGATGATTTTCATTCCGCTGCACTGGGGGCTCGACGGATTCATGTCTCCCAAGCAGTTCAGCACCTATTACTGGCCGCAATTTCAGAGGGTGCTGCTGGCACTGATTCAGGAAGGGATGGTCCCCCATGTCCTGTGGGAGGGTGACTGCACTTCGCGGCTCGAGGTGATCAAGGATGTGCCACGGGGCAAGTGCGTCTATTTCTTTGAGCGCGCCGATATGGTCAAGGCGAAGAAGGTGCTGGGCGACACGGCCTGCATCCGCGGCAATGTGCCCGCCTCCATGCTGATCGCCGGCACGCCCCAGGAAGTGCGAGACTACTGCAAGAAGCTGTTTGAAACCGCCGGTGAGGGCGGCGGCCTGATCCTCGACGCGGGAGTCGGCATCCCGGACGAAGCAAAATCCGAAAATGTTCAGGCGATGTTTGACTTCGCCAAAGAGTGCGTCTACTGAAGGTCTCATGCCAGCGATTGTCAATCCGGCCCTGTCGCTGACCCTCGAAGAGGTGAGCGCGGGATGGGGCGCGCGGCGCGCCCGGCTGGACTCGCCGCGCATGCGGGAGCGGGTTTCTGAAATCCTCGCGCAGATGGAAGCGGAACGCTGGCTGCAACCACGGGCCAGCTATGGTGTCCGCGACGTCATAGCAGCCGGGCCGGGATGGATGGAAGTATCCGGCGGGCTGCGGATGCATGCCCCTTCGCTGGGCCACCGGCTTCGCGGGGCCTCTCATCTTGCCGCTTTTGTGCTTACTCTCGGCCCTGTGTTCGAAAATCAGGTAAGCAAGTGGTTCACTGAGGGCGATCGTCTCCGCGCCGTTATCCTGGATGATATCGGGACGCTGGCCCTTCATCGTCTTGGCGCTGCGCTCGAGCGGCAAATTCACGAGGAGGCATCGTTCCAGGGGCTCGATTGGAGCGGCGTGCTCAGCCCCGGCGACGATGACTTCGATCTGCGCGACCAGAAAGCGCTCCTCGATATCGCCGATGGTGCCGGCATCGGCGTCTCCCTCACGGGCACCTGCATGCTCTCGCCGCGCAAGAGCGTGACCGCCGTCATGGGCTTCGGGAAAAAGATGCTCAAGTGGAGCCGCGAGGAAACCTGCGCCACGTGCAAAAGCCGCGCGCGCTGCCCGCACCGGGCCGTATTCGCCGAGGCCGTGGCACCATGAGCCAGGCGGAGCCGAGCCGCCAGCCTGGTTACCAGGTCATTTTCGAGCCGGGCGCGCAGCGTGTCCGGAGCGTTCCGGGAGAGACCCTGCTCGATTGCGCGCGGCGCAACGGTGTGCGCATTGCCAGCGTTTGCGGCGGCCGCGGCCTGTGCAAATCGTGCGTGGTACA
>JAJXZD010000177.1 GCA_021780215.1 Acidobacteriota bacterium | reverse complement strand
CGTCCCGCCGCAGGGCGGGCGCAAGCATCCGCATCAGGAATTTACGCCCGTGGACACCACGAACATCCTCTTCATCTGCGGAGGGGCCTTCGTCGGGCTTGAGAAGATCATCGAGCGGCGCGTGGGGCAGAAATCCCTCGGCTTCCATGCGGACGCGTCGCCTGCCACGCCGACGCGCCGGAACATCGAGTTGCTGGAACAAGCGCAGCCGACCGACCTGATCCGCTACGGGCTGATCCCGGAGTTCGTGGGCCGCCTGCCCGTGATGGGCGTGCTGAGCGACCTGGACAAGAGCGCGCTGGTCCGCATCCTGACGGAACCGAAGAACGCTCTGGTGCGTCAATATCAGAGGCTCTTCGAATTCGAAAACGTCCGCCTCCGCTTCACGGACGACGCCCTCGAGACAGTTGCCGAACTCGCTCTGCAACGCAAAGTGGGCGCCCGCGGCCTGCGCATGATTCTCGAGGACCTGATGCTCGAGATGATGTACCACCTGCCGGCGCAGCGAAAGCTCCGCGATTTTGTGGTTACCGCCGACATGGTGAAAGGGCGCGAGATCAACTGGAGCCTGCTCGAAAAGGCCGGCTAGAGCGAGCGGCTTTTCAGATCGCGCATCCTCTTCCGGAGCCGTGCGGGCCCGGGAAGATTACCTGGCAAGGACGGAACGGCCAAAAGCAATGCTTGGCAAGGAAAAATCCGAAATCCGGCGCGTGCCGATGATGCCGGTCCGGGAGATGGTCATCTTCCCGGAGATGATGCACCCCTTTATCGTGGGGCGCGAGGCCTCGGTTCGTGCGCTGGAGGAGGCCCTGGCCGGCGACAAAAGGATTTTCCTCGTCACTCAGCACGACGCCTCGGTGGACGACCCCAAGCCAGAGGAGATCTTCCAGGTCGGAACACTTGCCAATATCGTGCAGAGCGTCAAGTTGCCGGACGGCAACATCAAGGTTCTGGTCGAGGGCATCGAACGCGCCAAGATTGTGCAGGTCGTGAACGACGAAGGCTTCTTCCGGGCCTCGATTCGCGTGGTCCCGGTCAAGACCGAGGCCGGACCGCAGACCCAGCAGGCTTCCGAGCGTGCCACCAGCCTCTTCGAACAGTACGTCAAGCTCTCGCAGAGCCTGAACTACGACACGATGATTGCCGCGGTCCGCGCGGATGATCCGGGAAAGATTTCCGACGCAATCGCGGCGAACCTGCAAATTCCTGTCGAGGAAAAGCAGGAGCTGCTCGAAATCTTCGACCCGCTCGAGCGCCTGAACCGGGTCGCGGACATCCTGGAAGTCGAGATCGAAAAGCTCAACGTGGACCGCTCGATCAACACCCGCGTAAAGCGCCAGATGGAGCGCGCCCAGAAAGAGTATTACCTCAACGAAAAGCTGAAGGCGATCCAGAAGGAGCTCGGGCGCGGCGAAGCGAGCGAAATTGACCAGCTCAAGAAAAAGATCGAAGCATCCGGCATGCCCGCGGATCCGATGGGCAAGGCCCTGCAGGAGCTCAAGCGGCTCGAGATGATGCCGCCCATGTCGGCCGAGTCCACGGTCTCGCGCAACTATCTCGACTGGCTGCTGGCGGTGCCATGGAAGAAGAGGTCGAAGGAAATTCGCGATATCCGCCGGGCGGAGCAGATCCTTTCCGAGGACCATTACGGACTGGAGAAGATCAAGGAGCGCATTCTCGAATACCTCGCGGTCCGCCAACTGGTGAAGGACCCCAAGGGCTCGATCCTCTGCTTCCTCGGGCCTCCCGGCGTGGGCAAGACTTCGCTGGCGATGTCCATCGGGCGAGCCACAGGCAGGAAATTTGTCCGCGTATCGCTCGGCGGCGTGCGCGACGAGGCTGAAATCCGCGGCCACCGCCGGACCTACATCGGCGCGCTGCCCGGACAGATCATTCAGATGATGCGCAAGGCCGGGACCGTGAATCCCGTCTTCGTGCTGGACGAAGTGGACAAAATGTCCATGGATTTCCGCGGGGACCCTTCGGCGGCGCTGATGGAAGTGCTCGACCCGGAACTGAACCACTCCTTTACCGACCACTATCTCGACGTCGAGTACGACCTGTCGAAGGTGATGTTTATCTGCACGGCCAACGTCCTGCACACGATCCCGCAGCCTTTGCAGGATCGCATGGAGGTGCTGCGCCTGCCCGGATACACGGAACAGGAGAAGCATCAGATCGCGGAGCGCTATCTGATTCCCCGCCAGCTCAAATCCACCGGGCTGACGCCGGGAAATGCGAAGTTCTCGAGTAAGGCGGTCACCCACATCATCCGGCACTACACGCACGAGGCGGGCGTGCGCAATCTGGACCGCGAGATCGCCAACGTCTGCCGCAAGGTCGCGCGCAAGGTTGTCAGCGACGGCGGCAGCTTCTCGGCGGAAGTCACTCCGGAGAACGTCAAGGACTATCTGGGAATTCTCAAATACCGCGATTTCCTGGCCGAAAAGAACAACGAAATTGGGCTGACCACCGGCCTGGCCTGGACCGAAGTGGGCGGCCAGGTGCTGGCTACGGAAGCGACCCTGATGCAAGGCAAGGGCCGGCTGACCCTGACGGGAAAATTGGGCGACGTGATGCAGGAATCGGCGCAGGCCGGAATGAGCTATGTCCGCTCGCGCAGCCACCTGTTCGGATTGCCCAAGGATTTCTACCGGCACGTGGACATTCACGTGCACGTCCCGGAAGGCGCCATTCCCAAGGACGGGCCCTCGGCAGGCATCACGATCTGCACCTCGATCGTGAGCGCGCTGACGCGCATCCCGGTCCGCTGCGACGTGGCCATGACCGGCGAAATTACCCTGCGCGGCAAGGTCCTGCCCATCGGCGGCGTAAAGGAAAAGATGCTCGCGGCGCACCGCCTGGGCTTGCGCACCGTGATTCTTCCGAAGGACAATGAAAAAGATCTGGCGGATATTCCGCCGGAAGTTCAAGCGCAGATGTCCATCCAATTCGTGGAATCCATGGACGAAGTATTGCAGCTTGCGCTGGAACAGCCGCTCCCGGTTCCTGGGCCCCCTCCGGTTTCCGGAGTTGAACCCAAGTTCGGCGATGTCGCGCAGGACAATGAATTGACCAATTGAATTCCCGTCTCCTCCACATCCTGCCAGGCAGTTTCGGCTTGCGAACGGAGTACAGGGATTCTCTGTAGCGAACCCTTTTGGCAATCCAGGATTGGGCGACTCAAGAAGCGCGCATCCGGATTGATATGGATCACACTTGCACAGCTTTTGCAGCTGGAAAAGGAAACAACTCGATGAGCATTAGCCTTGCGGAACTGAAAGACAAGAACATCACCGATCTGGCAAAGATCGCCAAGGAATTGGACATTCCCGGCTCCTCCGGCATGCGCAAGCAGGAGCTGATCTTCCAGATCCTGCGCGCCCAGACGGAGAAGAATGGCCTTATTTTCTCCGAGGGTGTCCTCGAATGCCTGCCCGACGGCTTCGGCTTCCTGCGCGCCCCCGAGTACAACTATCTGCCGGGGCCGGACGACATCTACGTCTCGCCGTCGCAAATCCGCAAGTTCGACCTGCGCACGGGCGACACCGTCTCCGGGCAGGTCCGCCCGCCCAAAGACGGCGAGCGCTATTTCGCGCTCATCAAGGTCGAGGCGGTCAACTTCGAAGACCCCGAAGTGGCCCGGAACAAGATCTTCTTCGACAACCTGACCCCGCTTTACCCGCAGGAGCGCATCCGTCTGGAGACCACCAAGGAAAATCTTACCGGGCGCGTTCTGGACATGCTCTGCCCCATTGGCAAGGGACAGCGCGGGTTGATCGTGGCTCCTCCGCGCACCGGCAAGACCATGATGCTCCAGTCGGTCGCCAACTCGATCACCGCCAACCACCCGGAGATCGCCCTCATCGTGCTGCTCATTGACGAGCGCCCCGAGGAAGTCACTGACATGCAGCGGACCGTGAAGGGCGAGGTCATCAGCTCGACCTTCGACGAGCCGCCCCAGCGCCACATCCAGGTCGCGGAAATGGTGCTCGAAAAGGCCAAGCGGCTGGTCGAGCACAAGCGCGACGTCGTCATCCTGCTCGACTCGCTCACGCGCCTGGGCCGCGCCTACAACGCCGTAACGCCGCCTTCGGGCAAGGTCCTTTCCGGCGGCATTGACGCCAACGCGCTGCAGCGTCCACGCCGCTTTTTCGCCGCCGCGCGAAATGTCGAGGAGGGCGGCTCGCTCACCATCATCGCCACGGCCCTCATTGACACCGGCAGCCGCATGGATGACGTCATCTTCGAGGAGTTCAAGGGCACCGGCAACATGGAAATCAATCTCGACCGCCGCCTGGTGGACAAGCGCGTCTTCCCCACCATTGACATCAACCGGTCCGGAACCCGCAAGGACGAACTGCTCCTCCCGGCGGACGAGCTGAACCGCATCTGGGTGCTGCGCAAGGTGCTCAGCCCGCTCTCGACCGTCGAAGCTATGGAGCTTTTGCTGGGCCGCCTTTCGAAGACCAAAACCAACGGGGAGTTCCTCGCGTCCATGTCCAGCCCGAGCTAGTTGCCGGCCTGAGCGTTTACGAGCTTCGAGGAAAAGGCTGTATCAGCGGGAAATCTCTGCGGCACGGCTGCGCGCGAGCATCGCCACCAGGCGCGCGGCTTCCTCTGGTTCCATGGCTGTGCTGTCCACCACCACGGCGTCCGGCGCGCAAACGAGCGGGGAAGAGGTTCGTTCGCGGTCGCGGCGGTCGCGCTCGTGGATCTCCTCGAGCGTGCGCTCCAGGCCGATGGCCTCACCTTTCTGCTGATGCTCGCGCCAGCGCCGCTCCGCGCGGACATCCGGCGAGGCGGTGAGAAAAATCTTCAGCTCCGCATCCGGGAAGACCACGCTGCCGATGTCCCGCCCCTCCATCACCACGCCGCCCCGTGCGCCGGCGCGGCGCTGCTCCGCCACCAGGACCGCGCGCACGCCCGGCACCACGGCGAGCTTCGAAGCCGCCTGGGCCACCTCCGGCGTGCGAATCGCGCCGGTCACGTCTTCGCCATCGAGCAACACCCGCTGCCCGCCGTCTTCCGCGCGCAGATCAATCCGCGTCTCGCTGGCCAGCGCCTCGAGAGTCCTTGTGGACGAAGTCTCCGCGCCGCCCATGGCCGCTCCGCGGCGCAGCGCCTTCAGAGCCATCGCCCGGTACATGGCGCCCGTGTCCACATACACATAGCCCAGCAAGGCGGCCACGCGCCGCGCCAGCGTGCTCTTCCCCGACCCCACCGGGCCGTCAATCGCGATGACCGGCTTTCGCATCAGCGCAGCCTTCCCGAAGCGAACTGCCACCACAAGACGCAGGCCGCAACGAGGGCAATCGCCAGACAGGCAATTGACAGGGCCAGTGTCATGGAATACAGCCGACTCTCGGGATATATGGAATCGTAACGCTCCCTCAACCGCTTCCATCCGCCCCAGTATAGATGATGCGGAATCTTCGCGTCATTCGCCGCACGCCGGTTTACTCTGTAGATTATGAAGTGCAACAAGAGATTTGAGACTAAGCAGACCATCACAAAAAGACCAAGGAGGGCTGTCACCGCAGGTGTCCATGGCGATCTCACGCAAGTCTCAAACTCGTTTGAAAGCGCGCTCGATTTCCTTCATCGAGTAACGCAGCACCACGGGCCGCCCGTGCGGGCAGCTCATCGGATATTCCGTCTTCGCCAGCTCCCCGAGCAGCCATTCCATCTTGCCCGCGTCGAGCGGCGTGTGGACCTTGATGGCGGCGTGGCATGCGGTGGAAGCGGCGATCTTCGATTGCAGCGAATCCATCGAGATGGCCTGGCTCTCGCGCGCGATGCCGTCCAGGATTTCAAACAGCAGCTTTTCAGCGTCGCTGGCGGCGATTCCCGCGGGAGCGGCCTGGATGGCCAGGCAGCGGGCTCCCATCGGCTCAGCCTCGAACCCGCTGGCGCGCAATTCACCGCCAATCTGCTCGAACGTGGCGAGTTGCCGGGGGTTCAGCTCGACAAGCAGCGGCGCCAGAAGCCGCTGGCCGTTCAGTTCGCCCTCGCGCCGCGCTCGCAGATGCTGCTCGAAGAGCACGCGTTCATGGGCCACGTGCTGGTCAATGATCCAGAGCCCCTCGCCATTCACCGCAACGATGAAGCTCGCGTTCACCTGGCCAAGAGGCTTCAAATTCGCGATCTCCGCCACGGTGGGCAGCGAGCCGGTCGCGCCCGCGGAAGGCTCAGCCGCCTCGGAAACGGCATTCTCGCGCGGGAAGGGAAAATTCATCGCCGCGGCCTGCTCGAAGGCGAGCCGCTGCGCTAGCGGCGCGGCGGGAGCCTCGATCAGTTCGAAGCTCTCGGCGGACGATGCGCCCAGCGCCGTGGCGGCGGGAATCTCCGCTCGGGGAGGGCCTAGTGGCGCGGATTCAAGCGGCACCATTGCTCCCGCAGACAGCGAGCCGGGCGCAGACGCCTGCGCCGCCGCCGCGGCAGCCCCGCGCGCCACGGGAAATCCGGGGATCGGCCTGGCCGCCGAGAGGGCGCGGCGCAGCGCGTCGCGCGTGAAGTCGTGGACAAATTGCGGATGGCGGAAGCGCACCTCAATCTTCGCCGGATGAACGTTCACGTCCACTTCCTGGGCGGGCAGTTCGATGAACAGAAGCGCCACAGGAAAGACGCCCGGAGGCACGATGTTGCGGTATGCCTCCCCGATGGCGTGCAGCAGCAGCCGGTCCCGCACCAGCCGGCGGTTCACAAAAATGTAGATGCCGTTGCGGTTCGCGCGCTGGACCTCGGGCCGCGAGGTAAAGCCGGTGACGCGAATCGTCGCAGCCTGCTCCTCGGGCTCGATGGCCGGCTCCGTGATGGCGGAACGCAGCGGCGCCTCGTTCTCCGTAATCTCGGCCAGTTCGTCGAGCGCCTGACGGCCCAGCACCTGATAGACGCGGCTCGAAATCTTCTCGACGGGAGGGCAATCCAGAATGGCCTGCGAGGGGGTCTTGAGAGCGAAATGCACCTCGGGGTGCGCGAGCGCGTAGTGTGTTACCAGCGAGGCGATATGCCCCAGCTCGGTGGTCTCCGATTTCAGAAATTTCCGCCGCGCCGGCACGCAGTAAAAAATATCCTCGACGCTCACGCAGGTCCCCGCGGGAACGCCGGCAGGCTTTACGCTGGTCAGCTTTCCGCCGGCGAATTCGATGCGCGTTCCCTGCTCTTCCCCGGGGGTGCGCGTTTCGAGCACGAGCCGCGAGATCGCGGCAATCGAGGGCAGCGCCTCGCCACGAAAACCGAGCGTGGTGATCGAGAGCAGATCGTCCGCCGTGCGCAGCTTCGAGGTGGCGTGGCGTTCAAAGGCAAGCAGCGCGTCGTCGCGGCTCATGCCGCAGCCGTCGTCGGTGACGCGGATCAGCCGCTTGCCACCGGACTCCGCCTCGATGCGAATGGCGCGCGCCCCGGCGTCCAGCGCATTCTCGAGCAGCTCCTTCACCACCGACGCGGGCCGTTCGACCACTTCGCCGGCGGCAATCCGGTTCGCCACAGTTTCCGGGAGTATGCGAATCCGGCTCATGGCAGTCGTGCCGCTGCTCCCACAGTGTCTGGATGGTCTCTCCGCGAATGCCGGCTTCCCTGTCTAAGCCGGATCGGCAACAGAAATTTTCCAGAGACTCGCCCACGGGATGGAGATGGCCAACGGAACGGGCGAGCCAATTTCATTTGTGCTCTTCCTTGATTTGAATACCCAATTCGCCGAGCTGCTCCGGATCCACTTCCGCTGGGGAATCGGCCATCAGGTCCTGTGCGGCGGTGGTCTTTGGGAAAGCGATGACCTCGCGCAGGGATTTCTCACGGGCCAGCAGCATGGCGATGCGGTCAATGCCGAGCGCGATGCCGCCGTGCGGCGGGGTGCCGTAGGTGAGCGCGTCG
>JAJXZD010000059.1 GCA_021780215.1 Acidobacteriota bacterium | reverse complement strand
GGCGTAAAGGCAGGTGGCTGCACCGACATGAGGATCGCGAAACGGAGCGATAACGGTTCGGAGATAATCCGGCCGGACGCGCACGTCACTGTCGTTGATGACGAAAATGTCGTAGCGCGCCTCTTGAGTAAGGCGCACGAGCCGGGCCACCTTGTCGTTGATGGCGTCACGCCCGGAACCGAGCAGCAAGCGGATGCGGCGCTCCGGGAAGTCGCGAATGAGCTTCTCAATGACCGGGAGAGAGGGGTCGCCGGGGTCGGCGCAGAAGAGGATTTCGTACTCAGGATAATCCTGCCGGCAAAAACTCGCGTAGTTTTCGTAGGCCTCGATGTCCAGTCCCTTCACGGGTTTGAGGCAACTGACGCCCGGGGTGAAATCCGGGGCCGCGGAGTTCTGCCGCGCGGACGAGCGGAAAAAATCCGCCGTGCAGTAGAAAACCAGCAGATAATAGATAAACGGTATCGCCGCAAGAAACAGGATGATGTAACCGGCTAACGCCAAGACTGTGGCACCTCATGCGCAGTGCGCTTCCGCGGTATGGGGCTCGCCGCAGGGCGCCGCGCCGCGGATTATGCGCCCCGATTTCCTCGGGTTGCAGGAAAATCCTCGGAGAATTAACAACTCCGCCAGGGAATTTCCCTGGCCCGGCAATGAAGAGCGCCGGAAACGCCTCGCAATCCGAGTGTAGCACGAAGGCTCCGATAACCCGCGGCCACAGCCAAAAATGTACCCCGCCGGCAACGCCAGCATCCCTTGCACGCGCCTCTGACCGCTCGGGACAATTGGCCGCACGCAGGCTTCCTGGCCGCGCGTTGACACGCATGCTCATTCCGTCATAATTGTTGGCCGCCTGAGTCAACCGCGAATCGGGCGGGGCCAGCGGAACGCATGCGGCGGGAGGGCGCTCGATCCAAAATGAGTCAACGGCCTCAGCGGCTCTTATTGTGGAGCGTTCTGGTGGCTCTGCTGCTCCGGTTCGGCATCGGCTTGTTGCTTGTGCCGGATGCTATGGATCCCGCTCGCGACCACTGGGCCTTTGACTATGAGATGGGCAAAATCGCCACTGCCATTGTGGACGGGCGCGGGTTTGCCGACCCGTACAACTGCCGGGGCACGCCGCCGGCTGGCAGCCCGGAGGCAACAGATCCCTGCTATGGCCACACGGGGCCGAGCGCGCTCGAGCCGCCCACCTATCCCTATTTCCTGGCGGGCATTTTTGAGCTGTGGGGAGTCTATACACGCGCTTCCTTGATCGTCGCGCTCTTTGCCAACTGCCTCTTCTCCGCCCTGACGATCATTCCCCTCTATGGGATTGCGGCAAAATGCTTTTCACCGCGGATTGCGCGCTGGGCGGTGTGGGGCTGGGCATTTTTTCCTTACAGCATTTATCTATCGGCAAGCATTCCCTGGGTGACAACGATTACCACGCTGTTCGTGGCGCTAATGGTTCGATTGGCGCTCGATTTGGAATCGGCGGCCGGCCTGGGCGCGTGGCTGGGCTTTGGGTTGTTCGCGGGATTCGCCGCCCTGACGGATCCAGGCGTGCTGGCCGTGGTTCCGTTCATCGGCGGCTGGGCGTGCTGGCGGACGTATCTGCGCGGCCGGAGTTGGAAACTCCCGGCGGCCGTGGCCTTGCTGGCCATGACCATTGCCCCCACTCCCTGGATGATTCGCAACTACCGGGTCTTTCACAAGCCGGTCTTCCTCCGCGACACATTTTGGCTCGTCTTTCGGGCCGGAAACAGCGACCATTCCATTCACTGGTGGGACGATTCGGCCGTCCCCGGAAACAACCCAAGCGAGATGCGGGAGATGGTCCGCCTGGGCGAACTGGCGTATCTCGATCAGAAGCGCGAGCAGTCCCTGGAATTTCTGCGCATCCACCCCGGACTTTTCGCCAGGCTCATGGTGCGCAGGATCGTCTACGTGTGGACCGGCTTCTGGAGTTTCCGCCACGACTACCTGCAGCTCGAACCGTATGATCCCTACAACATCCCGTTCTGTACGGCGGTCACGATCCTTATGCTCATAGGGGTGCGGCGGCTTTTTCGGGAACGCCATTTTGCCCGGTTTCTATTCGTCTCGCTGCTCGTGGCTTTTCCGCTCGTCTACTATGTGACCTATCCGCTGCTGCGCTATCGCAGCCCGATTGACCCTTATATTGTCCTCTTGTCAGCCTATGGTCTGGCGCCGCTCTTCTCGCGCGAGCGCGAGACAATTTCGCATCCACCTGCGGAGCATGTAGAATCCTTGTGATGACATCGCGCTCTCTCCCAGCCCTCTGCCTGCTGCTCCTGACAGCTTCCGTGCCCGCATGGGCCTGCACCTGTTCACAAGCGCCGCCGGGAAAATGCCCCGGCCTGCAGCCGGACGACACCATTTTTCTGGGGACAGTCACGGACGTGGAAGGCGTTCCGTCCCCTGCCGCCGCTTCACCCTCGGCGGCGGGCACCACCCCGATCACCCGCTATCGCTTTCAGGTGGACCAGCGATTTGCGGGAGCGAATGGGCCGACAATGGATGTTTTCTCGGGCGGCGACGATGGCGACTGCGGCTATCACTTTCAGAAGGGAGAGCAGTATCTCGTCTTCACCCAGCGGGAGGGCGACAACCGTCTCTTCGCCACAACCTGCAACGGAACGCGACCCGCCGCCGATGCCCTTGCCATCGTGCCGCAGCTGCGTGCGATGAGCCGCGGCGAACGCATCGCTTCCGTCTTCGGCCTTCTGCGCCGCACCGATCCGCCGTTTCTCTCGCCGCCGGATGATCCCGACGATCCACTTGGGAACATCACGCTGCACCTGCGCTCGCAGGACGACCGCTTCGAGACCGCCACGGACACCCACGGCGTCTATTCGTTCTACGACGTGCACGGCGGAACCTACAAATTCAGCGCCCAGCTTCCCGCCCGCATGGAACTGTCCGAGAAGACGCTGCCCGGGGCGCTTCCTCCCTTCCAGATTCCCGACGACGCCTGCTACGAATACGATGTCGACGCCCTGCCGACAGGACACCTGCGCGGCAGTGTGGTCGGCCCCAAAGGCAAGCCGCTCCCGCTCGCGTCGGTTGAGCTGTACCGCCTGGGGAGCTACGCAGACGGGCGCCCCGGCCTGTGGGGATATCAAGGCTCGAAGGGCTATTTCGACTTCGACCACGTCGGTCCCGGGGCGTACGTCATAGTCTTCAATCGCCCGGACCGCCTGGACCCCAACGCGCCATTCGCGCGGACGTTCTATCCCGGAGTGGACAGCCTAGACATGGCGAAGCCCATCGTGCTGAAGGATGGCCAGCGTTTGATGAAGCTGCGGCTGAAGCTTTCCCACCCGTATCCCACACGGCAGATTCGTGTGCGCGTGAAATGGGTCGGCGGGCGGCCAGCCGGGAGCCTCACCATGCTGGCCGCGGCCGACCACGGCGATAATCCCGCGGCACAGAAAATTGCTCCGGGGCTTTACGAGTTCACCGTGCTGAAATCGGCGCGTTACACCATCTCCGCCTACGAGGATTTGGACCCGCAGCGGGCGCCCACACGGCGCGGCCAGGCCATCTGCGAAATGCCGGCGCGCATCGAAGCTCCCTCGGTGGAAATTTCCGGAGCCGATGCGGCGGTGAAGGAAGTCCTTCTCACTTTCACGTGCCCTTCCTGCGGCGCCGGAGCGCCCTAAGAGCGGCTGGCCTCTTCCCTCGCGGGGAATATTCCATGTGAATCAGTCGGGGAGGGTCTGCCCGCGCGTTTCGGCGGCAAAGGGAATCAGCAAGAGTCCGAGGAGAAAGGCCAGTGCGGTGCAGGCCACCGGCGTTCCTATCGTCCCCATGGAATGGACCATTGAGCCAACCAGGAAATTGACGCCGGCGCCGGCGAACCGGCCTACAGAAGTGGCAAAGGCAAAGGCCGTGGCGCGCACCGAGGTTCCGTACTGCTCAGGCAGCCAGAGGCTGAAGAGAGCGAAGTTTCCCCCGAAAAAGCCGAGGAAAAATAGCAGGGCGATAAAGGGCCGCAATCCATTTGCCGCGGAAAATGCCAGCCCAAAACTGAGATAGATGAAGAGGGCCATCCCGCAAAAATAAAAGGCCAAAGCTTTGCGGCGCCCCAGGCGTTCGGCAAGTGCCGGCGCCACGAGGCATCCCAGAATCGTCCCCACCGAGAGGACAGCCGTGGCGATGGAAGCCATCTTCGCACCTTCACTGGCCGCCATCCCGGCCTTGCGCGCCAAAGTCGTCACGGCGGTGGGCTCGTAGACGGAACCGGCCCACAAACCAATGATGGCGACCGTGAGCAGGCCGGCGTTGACGAAGGTCTTTCGCCGGTACGCGCTGGAGAAAATGTCCCGTAAGGGATGCGCCTTTCGAATCCCGGCGCCGCTCGCGAGCTTATGCTTCCAGCGCTCCGGCTCCGCCACGCGCGTGGCGATCAGAATGGACAGGATCACCGGAGGCAAGCCGCACAGAAACATCACGCGCCAGCCGTAGCGGGCGCCCACCGTATAGTTCAGCGCCGCAGCCAGAAAGAAGCCGAAGTAGTAGCCGGTCTGGAGGTATCCCGCGCCGGATTTGCGGCGATCCTCCGGCCAAGCCTCGGCCACGTAAGTCCCCGCCAGCGACCATTCGCCTCCAATCCCGATTCCCGCGAGCAGCCGAAAAATCGCAAGCTGCCAGATGGTTTGGGAAAGTGCGGCGGCGCCGGTAAAGACCGCGTACATGAGAATGGTTCCGGCGAGCACCCGCGTGCGGCCGAAGCGGTCCGCCATCGGCCCCCAGATAAATGACAAACCCCAGCCCACCAGGAAAAGCGCGAAGAGCGCCGAACCGGCCAGACCGATGTTGCCGGGAGTATCGGCAATGCCGGATTTCGGGAGCAATTCAGAGAGCGCGGGAGAAAGCACCAGCGCATAAATGAACGAATCCATGCCGTCGAGCGTCCAGCCCGCCCAAGCGGACCAGAATCCGGCAATTTGCGAGCGTGTCAGAGGCGTGCGCATTTCTCGGGTAGCTCCATGGGATTGCGAAGCAACGGCGCCGCAGCGAGGCGACTTCGCGGCGCCACGCGCGCCTCAGGGCGCGGGCAGTGACCACGCGTAGAGCACGCTATCGGCCGGGGTGATCAAGTATTGCCGGCCGTCGAGTTTATAGGTGATGGGCGCGCCCGTGCTGCCGGCTCCCGTGTAGGCATGCCACAACTCTTTCCCCGTGGCGGGATCGAGAGCCATTAGCTTTCCCGAATCGTCCGTGGTGAACAGGAGATGGCCCGCCGTGGTCAGAATTCCTGGCCAGCCGAAGCCGGAGCCGCTGGTGTCGCGGCTCCAGACGACCTTGCCAGTCTGATAATCAATAGCCTTGAGGTAGGGTTTGGCGGCGAGGACGAAATCGCGGCCACCCCATCCCTCGGCGCGCGGACCCGGCATCGTCACGTAGAAGACGCCCATGCCCTCATGCGCGCTGACGTAGAAGAATCCGGTCTGTGGATCGAAGCTGGGTGGGGCCCAGTTGGCGCCACCCAGGGCGGTCGGCTTGGCCAATGCCCCGTCGAGGTGAGGCTCTGTCTCCTTCTTGGGAATTGCCTGCCCGCGCTCGTCGAAGCCCCGGATCCAGTTGGTTTCGACGTAGGGAACGTTGAGCAGCGCGTGGCCATTGGTCCGGTCGAGGAGAACGAACAGCCCGTTGCGGCTGGCCTGCGCCAGGAGCTTGCGCGGCTTGCCGTGAAAATTGGCGTCGAGGAGAACGGGGGTCTGGATGGCATCCCAGTCGTGCGTATCGTGCGGCGAAACCTGGAAATACCAGGCCATGTGTCCCGTGTCGGGATTGAGCGCCACAATCGAGCAGGTGTAAAGATTGGCGCCTGGGCGCGCGTCGCCCGCCTCGACGGGATGCGGATTCCCCGTGCCCCAATAGATCAGGTTAAGCTCCGGGTCGTAGGTGCCGGTCAGCCAGGTCATCCCCCCGCCGCGCAAGATGACGTCTGAATTCTTGGGCCATGTCTCCGACTCAGGCTCGCCGGGCCTGGGCTCGCTCGACCATCGCCATTGCAGGCGCCCGGAGGTCGGGTCGAGCGATTCGATCCAGCCGGGAAGGTCGGCAATGTCGCCTGAGACACCGAGAATCACGTGATCGCGAACCACCAGCGGGGCGATGCTGCCGAACGCCTTGAGCGCGGGATCGGCCATTTGCACCTCCCATATCACATGCCCATTGCGGGCATCGAGGCAAAGTACCTTGGCGTCGGGAGTCGCATAGTAGAGCCGGTCGCCGTAAATGGCAACGCCGCGATGGCCGGCACCTGCAAGGCCGCCCTGCGCGGGCCGGTTCAGGTGCCAGATCTCGCGGCCGGTGCGGGCGTCAACGGCCCAGACATCGCTCGGCAGCGTGAAATAGAGAATGCCGTTCACCTCGAGGGGCGTGGAGGAAATGGCGGTCGTGCCATGAGTCTGAAACGCCCAGGCTAGACGGAGCGAGCGCACGTTGGCGGCATTAATCTGCGCGAGAGGGCTGAAGCGCCGTCCGGAGTAGTCGCCATTGTACGTTGGCCAGGCATCCGTGGGGGCTTGTCCCAGCTTGCCTGGGTCAAGCCCCTGGGATGCCAGGGAAGCCGCGCATGCCAGGACCAGCAGAAGCAAGGGAAGCCTCTTCACTTGAGCGTCTCCAGATAGGTGAAAATGTTGTGCATGTCCGCGTTGGTGTATTTGTGGATCAGCAGCTCGCGGTGCGCAGCCAGGGGATCGTGCACCTCCACGCTTTTCAGGTCGCGGCGCGGCCAGGAATGATACCAGCCATCCTGAGTGGATCGAATGCTCACATAGTCCTCGTCGTTCAGGAGCAGAATTCCGCTCATCCGGGCGCCGGAGGGCAATGTGACGGTCGCGGTCACCGGAGCGCCCGAAGGATAGAGAAATCGCGTCTCCAAATCCTGCGGATCGTACTTCTTCGCGATCCCGGCCAGGTCTCCCGTCGGCGAGTGGCATTTCGAGCAACCGCCAGCGCCGTAGAAGAAGGCTTTGCCGGCCGCAGCGCTGCCCGTGGCCAGCCGCGAGGCTGGAATATCGTTCGCGTAGCCGCCGGGCGCGCGGACATGCAGGTCAAACAAGGCAATCTGCGCATGCAGGTACGCTGCGAGGTCCGCAATCTGCGAAGCGCTGAATGGGAATGCCGGCATCCCTCGATCCGCGCGCCCTCCGGTGACCACCGGGCCGATCAGGTCGCCATTCCTGTCGTGACGCACGAGCACGGAGCGGATCAAATCAGGGCCGCGGCCTCCGGTAGCGTCCTGGCCATGGCAGAAAGCGCACGTCTGGCCGAACTGCTTGCGGCCCCGCGCGACGGCTTCCGCGGAAGCCCGATCCTCGGCTCTGGCCGCCGGAGGGCGAGGCGGGGCGGGGTTCTGGGCTGGACCTCCCTGTGCTCGCGCCGGAGCAAAGCTGGCGAGGGCCGCCAGCGCGGCCGTAGCGCACACCAAGGCACTGGGTTTCACTCGACTCCCTTTCTCTTTTTGTCGGGCGGGCTCAATGTTTCCGTCGGCGGATCGAGCGCCGAATTACCGCGATAATGCCCTCACCTTATAGTCCGGAAAGGCACGGACTGGCAAGGGGAGAGAGAACATCGCAACAGCGGGGCATCCGTCGTTGAGGATGACCCGGCCCAGCTTTACTCCGCCGAGCTTTTTTTATTCTATTTCCAGGCGCCTTGCCGAAGAAACACGCGCGGCGGCACCTATACGGCATAGCGCATGAAGAAGGCGTAGCTGTGTTAAAGTTGTTCATCAGCTGCGGCGATATCGTCTAAGGGTTAGGACGTGGCCCTCTCAAGGCCAAAATCCGGGTTCGAATCCCGGTATCGCTACCAACTCTTCACGAAAGCCGCATAAACACAGTGAATCGTAAAAGGTAATAGCGTTTTTACTGTTCCTTTTTACTTTTTCTGCTGCTTTTCCGACCGGAACCCATACTGGAAGGGAGAGCAAACATGCCGAAAGTGACCCTCATGCTCAGCGCGAAGCTGGGCGGCAAATGGAGGTTTTTACGTGCCTCCGTTGCCGGAAATGGTCGGGTGTGTAGCTGCTAATAGACATCCCGGACAGGTGGGATATGCTCTCAGCCCACCGCGGGAGGTCGGAGATGAAGAATCCAGTCTATGAACAGATTCAAGCAAGGAAGGTGAAGGCCAGGCTGCGCATGC
>JAJXZD010000030.1 GCA_021780215.1 Acidobacteriota bacterium | reverse complement strand
GCAAAAGGATCGGTGTCCGCCATGCGCTCCGGATGCCATTGCACTCCGGTCACCCAGGTGGAATCGCCGGTCCATTCAACCGCCTCGATAATTCCGTCCGCCGCACGCGCCGTGATGCGCAACTGGCGACCCGGCTCGAGTATGGATTGGTGATGCGAGCTGTTCACACACGCTCGGTCCGCCCGGGCGATGCGAGCCAGACGCGATCCCGGCTCGATGCACACTTCGTGAAATGTTTCCGGCGCACCCGCCTCGCGCTCCCATTCGTGCTCGATCGGCGCGCTCAGCTCAGCAGGGATATCCTGGACCAAAGTGCCGGAGAGAAACACGTTGAGGCTCTGGATGCCGAAGCAAATGGCCAGAACCGGCTTGCGGTCTGCAAAGGCATGCTCGAGCAAGGCAAAATCCATGCGCTCGCGACTGGGGTCGGTGTCCGAACAAGCGAGATGGCGCGCCGAGCCATAGAGCGCCGGGTCAACATCCGCTGGGCTGCCCGTCAACAGGATACCATCGAGCGTGCGGGCAATCTTTTTGAGATGCGCCCCGGAAAGCCCGAGCGAGAGGACTACCGGCTCCAGGCCGGCCTGGCGGAGCGCGCGAACATATGGTTCAATCTTCTCGAAATCTCCCATAAGCTCTTCTTTACGTGTGCGATACGGGAGACCTACGCGTGGCCTGGGGCTCTCTTCTGTGCGCATAGTAGGTTCATCGTATCACCCTCACCGGATGGCAGCAACCGGGGAGCCTCCTGGCTAGGAAGCCTGAAGTGACACGAGAGGCGCCGTGCCTGCGCAACGATCGGTCAAGCTGGGCAAATCGCGTCCGCTACAGCAGACGCCGCCACGATCTCGCGCGCAGCTACGGATTCTGGCGATCTGATCCCGGAGATCCCGGGAGACGACAAAACTCCGCGCCCTGCTTGGGCGGAGCGGGGCCGTATCCGGTCTATGCCAGTTTCTCTATTGAGAAGATGTTTTAGAGGCCTGGGAGCTGTTGTTTGCGGCGGCCTGGCTTTCCAGGGCGGCCTTCTGGATGTCGAGCTGGTCCCGTTCTTTTTTCGTTGCGGCGAGCTCTTGTTCGTGCTGCTGGACTAGCTTTTCCAACTGTGCCTTCTGGTCTAAAGGGGCGTTGTCGAGACGCTGCTTGAGCGTGTCCAGAAATTGTTGCTCGGCCTGGATGTCGCGGTCTTCCCACGCGATCATCTTATCGGCGGATTCGGGCGTCTTGGGATTGGAGAGCGCAGCAGGAGCCCCGATGGGCTTTTGCGGTTTGCTCTTGGCCGCAGCCTGTTTCGCGGCGGCCTGAGCGGCTTCGGCAGCCTTTTCTTGCTGTTGTTCGACGTAGACGTCCTCGGGCGAGCGCAGCGAAGTGATGCTGTCGTTGGTCCATACCCTGGATGGCTTCGCGGCCGTGGCCTTCGAAGTTTGCTTCTCGGGAGGTGTGTTCTGGGCCGGCTGCTGCCCCGCGGCCGCAAGCGAAGCTCCCAAGAGCATGCTTGACGCGATGACGATTCGCAAAACCTCTCTCTTGTTCATAGCTCCTCGCAATCCGGAGTTCAATTTGGCAGTTCGCGGAACGACAAGACCCGGAAGGTCGGCGGCGACTGTGCTCGATTAATCCAGCAGCTGTCATAGTAGATACCGCTTCCGCCGCCACCATTGATATCAACATTGACCGTTCCGAGCGAGGACAAGGTATTGCCCGAGGAGTCCTTTGTAGTAGCCACGAACAGGGCTCCGTTAAATCCGGCATTGCCGCCGCCACTGCCAATGAAGGTCGTCGTGCCTTCGCCGATGACCAGAATGATTCCATCCCAGCCGGTTGTTCCGCTGTAGGAGAAATTGCCCGTCACTACGAGCAAGCCATAGCCGACGTAGTTGCCGGTCATGCTGAAGTCTCCGTTGACCACGACCGTTTGGGGGTTCGTAGCGGACATTGGGGGCAAGTTGGCCTGCGTCGCATTTCCGTTGATGACCGTGTCCGCATTTTGGGAAATGGTTTGGACAATCTGGTTGAGGGAGGAAGGCGAACTGAGGGTGGGACTGAGCGTGACGTTCGACACGCTGGGGGTGGGCATTCCGCCGCCCGTGTAATTCGCGGTTCGGTTATTAGGTATGCCGCTGTCCACGGCGTTGATGTTGACATTGCTGCCGGGAACATCGGTCACGCCAATGGCGGGGTTTGTATTCAGCGCATTCGGGGTGCAGCCGGGCACTGCGGCCCAACTGCTGTTGTTGCCATTGCCCGCCCCGTCGGTGCCGTTCACTGCATATTGACTCGAACTGGCGCCGGTGAACGCCACGTTCGAACCCGGCAGGGTAAACGGTGAAGGAAAGCTCAGGCCGTAGGTCTGCGGCGCAACGATGTATTGCATAATTTTCTGCGACCCGTTCGGGAGCACGGCCAAGCTGGTCACCTCGAATACCTGGGAAGCCGTGGATGGAGGAACCGGAGTGACGATCAGGCTAGGCTGAAGATTCCCGGTGGCATTCAAGTGGTCGGGATCGTAGTACAAAGGCGTGGTTGCATCAAGGAAACCATCCTGGTTCACGTCAATTTTGAGCGACGCTTCGGTGGCTGCATTGATGCGCACCCATTTGTACAAGGGGCCTTGCAAGCCTGCGATTCCGCCCTGCCACACGGAATTGATGGTTTGCACGGTCGTGGCTGTGACGGGGATCCCAAATTCCGTGCCGTATTCCGTGTCCGCATATGTTGTGCCCGGGCTTGTCGGCGAGACTGTCTCTCCCGGCAGAGGATTCAGAATGTAGCGCACTTGATTCAGAGCCAGGGGGCCAGTGGTGGGAATGAAGTTCGCAACCGTGGTGTCGAAATAGTTGGGATTGGTCGGCACAAGGCGTCCGCGTGCTTCTTCCAATCCGGCATAGCCGGCGTAGTAGGCGCTGGTTGAGGAGCGGTAGTTGCCGGCCAGAGCGCTCTCCGTTCCCGTTGACATGATCATCCCCAAAGCAATCCCGCTGATGATCAGGAGGATGAAGATCGAGATCAGAAGAGCAACACCGGCTTCCCGGCGGCATTTTCTTTGAGTGAAGTTCGGTGAGGTCATGGCAGTTTTCCTTAGGGGCTCACTATTGATTTGGATTAACGCGCTGACCGTTGCCGTTCAGTTCCACGAGGCGCGGCGCGTGAGTTTGCGCGTCGACCTGTTCCGTCTGCACAATCAGGGTCACTTCAATTTCGCGGACGTTCGCGGGAGAATCGTTTGATCCGGCGTACTGGCAAAGTGCCGGAGGACCGGGCAAATTGTCACAATAATATTGGAAGATCGGCTGGGGATTTCCGCCGGGGAACATGGCCGGGTAACTCAGCCTGTAGGTGGCGATCTCCGCCCCGGAGGCATTATTCATTACGTTATACACATAAGGAACCATGGCCCCGCCGAACGAGGCTGCCGGGTCCGCTCCCGCCACCTTGTTCACGACGCCCCGATATAAGGTGGTGCCCACCAATTGGTACCGTGTCCACTGGACCGTGCCGGTGCTGTAGTCGGCTCCCTCAAGAATGACGTCAAAGCCAGTTGGGCTCGCGCAGGCGCCAATCACGCAGGACGTGTTGGGATAGCTTGGGCTCCAGGCGATCGGGGAAATGGCATAAATATTTGCCGGAGCGGTGGCCGAAAAATGGTTCAGCGGCGGATAGCCCGCGTCGCTAACGTCGCGCACGATCTCATCCAAGCCGAGGCGCGCTTGCTGAAAAGAGCTGAGCACCTGCGAATCCGTCTGGTAGCGCTGCTGGTCGGCGTTCAGCAGCCGGAACATGGCCCCGCAAACGGTCAGGAAGAAGGCCATGGCGACCAACAGCTCGAGCAGACTAAATCCGTTCTGACGCTGCGAATTTGGGACAGTTGTCATCGTTCCACCATCGAGTCGAGAGTGATGGGAAGGAGCGGCGCATCGCCACCTCTGCCGCGCACTCCCACTATGAATCGCTTTCCGTATGCGCTTCCGCCTGTGGAGAAGGTGATCACGGCCCAGCGAATGTCGTAGGTTACCCCGCTGGGGTCATCTGGGTCCGCGTATTGAAAGCTGTAGCCAGTTACTGCTGCTTGCGAGAAATTAATGAGCGGCCGGGCCCCCAGCATAATGACGGGGCTGCCAACCACCGTGTTTGGCGAAGCCGGATTTCCCAGATCGCATGTGGTCGCAAGCGGGCACAGCACGCCTTGCGGGTCCGAAAAAGTCAGTGTGGAAATTGGCTGGCTGGCCATGTAATTCAATTCACGCTGCGCGATCACGAGAGACGTCGAATCCTTGCGATTGCTCGTATTCAGACCAACCGAGACCGGCACAAGTTCCGCCACTCCCACGATGCCAATCAGCAGAACGGCCGCGGCGACGAGCATCTCCACCAATGTGAAGCCGTCCTGTCCGCCCCGCATCCTTTTCACGACTTGTTTC
Organism: Acidobacteriota bacterium; assembly: GCA_021780215.1. GTDB lineage: Bacteria > Acidobacteriota > Terriglobia > Acidiferrales > UBA7541 > Palsa-295. The sequence continues at coordinate 3,751 of JAJXZD010000030.1, read as the reverse complement.
TTGTGCATGTGTGGCTCTCGCATTCTTGACTTACAAAGTTAGTTCGTCTGATGCCAATTTCCATATGCGTCGGAATACCATACTTGCACCGCACCAGCAGGCAGCAGAACGACGGCCTGATAGCCCGCACTGGGGGTGCCTGCGTCATCCAAATAGATTGCGTAGAAGCCTGCCGGGCGCACTGCGCCCCGGCGGTCAAACGTGATTGTGCCGTTTGCCGGATTCACTGCTGTTATGGTGCTAACCCCCACCGCTGCGGCCAAGCCACCCGTACCAGGTACGCTGCCCGCGGATACCGGCTCAACGCTGCCGGAAAAGATCGCCTGTTTCTCTGTGGGCTGCGCGATCCCATCGCCGTTCGAATCGGTCCAGATTTGTATTTGAGAGCCGTTCGCTTGCTGAATGAGGCAGTTCACCGGCATGTTCAGTCGGATAGCTTCGAACCTGCTAAATTGGACTACTCCTGATACCTGTCTGGCAGCACTCCCTAGTTGATAGGTCTGGTAAGCCCGCATGGCACTGGGGAGAGCGATCGCCAACATAATGACGATCACAACCACTGCCAGAAGGAGCTCGATCAGACTGAAACCGCGCGCCCTTCTCTTCTGAGCCGAGTTAAATTGGGATCGCTTTTTCATAAGCTCCTACCGTAAGAGCCCTTCCAGGACAATCAGTCACCGTTGTCCACATCTCCCGCGATTTTCCATGCTAAGGAGCATTTTCCAGGCCAACGCCCGTTGGTTCTAACGTGCTGATAAATAAAGCTATTAATGCGGTCTCCACCTGAATGGCGCTGAGTGGGCAAGGACATGGGGTGAAAAGGTAACGAGATGGGCAATCTAGGGAAGAATCGCCGCACACTGGATTACTATCAAAATTCCTGAGAGGGAGGGGCCGTGCTCTGAAACCGAGCTATAGCGATGATCTAATTTCTTAGCAAACCTGAGGGGACAGAGCAGGGCCGGAGTCTGGCGAAGGAATGCCCAGAGCAGCCGAGCGCACAGCGGATCTCCTCTGCGGATTCATCAGCAGCCAGATTCTATGGTTCTCCTGCATCTGCTCGATGTGGTGAGGGATGTGGCGTTCTTGGTGCTGGACCCAGGCTTCGAGCGTGATCGGGTCCGCGGCAATTGCGGCGATGCGGGACCAGATTGGCACGGGAACGGCAGCCACCAACTGGTAGGTCATGCTGCGAAGCCGGCGGATGATTTCGAGGGCCTCGCGAGTGCTCTGGTGAAAGTAACCTAGAGTGCCAGCCCAGCGGGCGGCGTCGAAGTCGGCAAGATCGCGCCCCGGCTCGGCGATCAGGCGGCGGCAGCAGATATAAGCGCTGGCCTCGCTATCGGCCAGATGGAGAATGATTTCGTGGATGCTCCAGCGCTCCGGAGCGGGCTTATAGAGCCACATTCTTTTGGGGAGCTGGCGCAGCGCTGTGGTGAGCAGGACAGGGGCTCGCCCGAAGGATTCGATGATCCGCCGCCGTTCGTCGCTGGTCATTGCCATTTCTCCCGCCTGCTCCTAGCTTAGACGCGCCAACACGAAATTGGCTGCCTGCCTAAACAAAGAAACGCATCAAGCTACCAGAAAGTTTCACACCACGCAATTCATCGAATCTGCCGGGGCTGGAAGATGAAGATGAAATGGTTACCCTCCGCCGAGGATATGGAAATGCACGAGCCCGAAGCCGATATTCTCACGCTGGCGCTATGGCCCATCGGGAGCAAAGCGGCTGACTTCCAGGCCGCCGCCGACCGGGAGCAGAACCGATTCGATTCCCTGAATCGCATGAACATGGGCGCGATAGCGGGTGGCCTGCGGGCGCCATCCGGGCGGCGAAAGCATGTTGTCCGCAATCACGAGGGCACCGGGACTGAGCTTGGGAGAGAACAGGTCAAAGCAGGCCACATAATGATCCTTGCACAAGTCCAGAAGCACGAAATCGAAGGGGCCGGAGAGCGTCGGGATGATCTCTCGTGCATCGCCCAGGCGAATTTCCACCTGATCGTCGAGACCCGCGCGGGCGAGTGCGGCACGCGCCGATTCCACCTTGCACGAATGCAACTCCAGGCTGATGACCCGGCCACCGACGGCGCGGGCTGCCGCGGCAAGCCAAATGGTGGAATAGCCGTAGGAGCATCCGAGTTCGAGGATGGTCTTTGGCCTCGTTTCGCGAATGAGCAGATCGAGCAACTGCGCGGCCGGACGCCCAATCGCATGCAGAAACTGGTCGTAGCGTGACGCGTTCTCCGCCGGCGAAAGATTCGCTTTTACCTTCCTCTCGGTCTCTTCGCGAATTTCGAATTCGGCGAGGACTCGTTCCGCCGCTTCCTCCATCGAGTTGTTGCTCCCTGCGCGCTTGCTCGGTTGTGTTCGCTCTTCTGCCCCGCGCAACTTGCGATTATGAAGCTGAAGGGCGCTGCCGGCAAGGCCGCGAAGGAAACGCATGGCGGAGAGCGCGAGAGCGCAATGGCCGCCTGTGAGCGCCACGCATGGGCAAGGGAAGCGGCTATGACTTTTCAGGAAGGCGGACCATTTGTCCCATGGCGGGATGTGGGACAGCACGGCTTTGCCAGTAGGCGCGGAGATCGCCTACCAGGTAAAGCGAGCCGGTGGCGAAGATGGCGTCCTCTGGACGAGCCAAGGCGATGGCTTGCTCAAGGGCCGCGGCGGGATCGGCGACGGTTTGGAACTCGCGGGCGAGATGGGAGGTCATCTCCGCGAGCAGGGGGGTGGAGATGGCGCGAGGCTGGCGCGGCTCCGTGAGAACAATGATGTCGGCGCGGGGAAAGAGAATCCCTGCGATTTCATCCACCGCTTTGTCGCGCATCGCGCCGTACACCAGCAGAATCCGCCGGCCGGCGAAATTTTCCTCCCAGAATTTCTGAAGTTCCCGGGCGCCGGCGGGATTGTGAGTGCCGTCAAGATAGACCGCGGGACGGGCGAGAAGGCGCTCGAGTCGCCCAGGCCATCGAACCGAGCGGACCCCGCTCTCGATGGCGGCGTCCGTGACGGGAAAGCCGCGGCGGGCCAGGAGGCGCGCGACGGCGGCGGCGGTGAGGGCGTTGCGAACCTGGAAGCGGCCGGGAAGGGGAGGCTCAAGGGTGATCTTGCCCGGAAAATCGTTTTCTGAGACGGCCGCCCGATAGCATCCATCCGCGGAGGTGATTTCCTCAACGCGCCATGCCGTGCTGATTTCGATGAGCCGCGCGCCTTGCTCCTGGCAGCGCCGCGCGAGCACCGCGCGGGCCTCCGGGCGTTCTGCCGCGCTGACCACCCACCCGCCGGGCTTGATGATGCCGGCCTTCTCCGCGGCGATTTCCTCGATGGAATGGCCGAGAAAGTCCTCGTGGTCGAAATCAATGGAGGTGATGGCGGCGACCTCGGGAGCCACGATATTGGTGGCGTCGAGGCGGCCTCCCAGGCCGGTCTCGAAAACGGCGAAATCCACGCCGGCATGAGCAAAGGCGACAATGGCCAGGGCGGTGATGCATTCGAAGTAGGTGGGGTGCGCGGCGAGCTTGCCTTCGGCGAGGAGCGATTCGATGGCGGCTTGCACGCGGGTCCAGGCGGCGGCGAACTCCTCGTCGGAGATATCCTGGCCGGCGATGCGGATGCGCTCGTTGAAGCGCACCAGGTGCGGCGAGGTGTAGAGCCCGACGCGGCGGCCCGAAGCGCGCAGGATGGAATCGAGCATGGCGGCCACGGAGCCTTTGCCGTTGGTGCCCGCGATGTGCACGCAGGGAGCGGCCCG
>JAJXZD010000207.1 GCA_021780215.1 Acidobacteriota bacterium | reverse complement strand
CTAGCCACTCCCTCCTGCCCGGAGACCGCGAACGAATATTTCATCGCTGGGACGCAGCCCTCGGAATATTGCGAGTATCACGGAGGGCATCTTGCGCAGACACCGCCGGTGTCCTGGTTCGCGCATCTCTTCGGCAAGGGCTCCCCTCCGCCCCCTCCTCCATCCCCGGGGGAAAATTCCCCGGCGGCTTCTTCCGCCGTATCCGGTGGGGGAAAACGGAGCTCGGCAAGCTCAGCACCCCAGGCTGGCACGGCTGCATCCCCGGCCGCCACTCCGGAGAAGAAGAAGGGTGTTCTCGACCGGATTTTTGGTATCTTCGGGGGAGGGAAGCAGTCTTCGGACAGTTCGAAGCCCTAATTGCCTGAGCAAGCTGGTGCCCTTGGGTGCGAAACGATGAGAATCGGCGCCCCCGTCGTGGTTCTGTTCCTGGTTGCCGCGGGAGGTTTGCCCGCCCGCCAAGCGTCGTCGCCTGCTGTGAATTCCGCGGGAAGTTCCGCGTCGCAGGAATCTGCCACACCTCCCTTGACACCGCGCCAGGCCGCTGAAATGCGCGGCGACATTCTGATGGCGCGCAAGGACTACGCCGCGGCTGCCAGCGCCTACGAGAGGATTCTGCGCCACGAACCGAAAAACGCCATGCTGCTCAACAAGACCGGCATGGCTTATCAGGAACTCGGCGACGCCTGGCATGCCGAACGCTTTTACAAGAAGTCGTCGAAAGCGGACCATCATTTTGGAGCGGCTGTCAATAATCTCGGCACCCTGGAATATTCCCGAGGCCGCTATGGCAAGGCGGTCAAGTATTACAGGAAGGCACTTGCCTTGAGCAGCGACCGCGCCACCATCTACAGCAATCTCGGCTATGCCTACTGTGGCAGCAAGGAATACGCACGCGCCACGGCCGCCTTCCGCAAGGCACTGGCGCTCGACCCGAATATCTTCGAGCGCCGGGGCGAGTTCGGCTCCGTATTCCAGCAGCGGTCGGCGCCCAATCCCGCGGAGCTTTATTTCCTTATGGCGAAATCCTACGCATTGGCGGGCGATGCTGCGCACGCCGCGCATTTCCTGAAGCTCGCCCGCGACGATGGCTACAAGCAATTCCGCTCCGCGCGGACTGATCCGGCGTTCGCGCGGGTGATCAAGGATCCTCAGGTGCAGCAAGTGCTGCTGGTTCGGCCGCCCTATGCCGCCGGCGGGGCCCCACCCCCGAAATGACTGCTGGCATTGCCGCTGCGCTCCGGCATTCGTCTTGAGCGAACCCGCCGCTCATTGAATCGCTCCGCTGCCCCGGCTGTTTCTCTTGCTATAATGCGCGTCTAAGATGGCTTCTCGACTCTGGCGGAAGATGCAGCGCGGCGCACTGGTCAGCGGGCTTTTGGCCGCCGCGGTTGCACCGGCAACGGGCCGGGCCGTCGAACCGAATGGTGCTTCTTCCGCATCTCCCACGGTTGTCGAACTGAACATCCAGGGTGAAATCGAGCCCGTATTGGCTGAGTACATCACCGGCGGCATCGAGCAGGCCGCCCGGGAACACGCCGCCCTGGTGCTGATCACGATCAATACGCCGGGTGGCCTGGACACGTCGATGCGGTCGATCATTCAGGCCATGCTGCGTTCATCCGTCCCCGTGGCGACCTATGTGTATCCGAGCGGGGGGCGGGCTGCATCGGCGGGCTTTTTCATTCTGCTGGCCGGCGATGTGGATGCGATGTCGCCGGGCACGGAAACCGGCGCGGCATCGCCGATTCTGGAAATCGGAGGGCAGCCGGTTCGGGTGGATGCCACGCTGAACAAAAAAATCCTCAACGATGCTTCGGCATTCCTGCGCAGCTATGCCATCAAGCGCGGAAGGAACGTGGACCTGGCCGTGACGGCCGTGACCGAGGCGAAGGCCTTCAGCGACAAGGAGGCGCTCGATGGCGGGCTGATTGACCTGACGGCCTCGTCCCCGAAGGACCTGCTTGCCAAGCTCGATGGCCGGACGATTCTGCGGATTGACGGCTCCTCCGAAAAGCTGGCGACGGCGCATGCAACGGTGCACGTTGTGGAAATGACTCCGCGCGAAAAGTTTCTTTCGCGCATCGTGCAGCCCGACGTCTTCTTTGTTCTTCTGCTTGTCGGCGTGCTCGGACTTTACGCCGAATTCACGCATCCGGGGATGTTCGCGCCGGGCGTGGTGGGCGGGATCGCGCTGCTGCTGGCGCTTTTTGCCATGCACCTGCTTCCGGTAAATTTTGCGGGGCTGCTGCTGATCCTCGCCGCGCTGATCCTGTTTGTCTTGGAGGCCAAATTTCCGACGCACGGCGTGCTGGGCGCTGGTGGCGTGGCGGCCCTGGTGCTCGGGGCGCTGATGCTGATCCGCTCGCCGCTCACCGGAGGGGGTGTCAGCCCGGCTGTCGCGCTGGGAGTGGCCATTCCCGCCGCGGTCATTGTGGTGATTTTGATGCGTCTGGTGTTGCGGTCGCGCGCCTGGAAGCAAACCACCGGCCGGGAAGAGCTCGCCGGGGAGGAAGGGGAAATCACGGCGGCGATTGGGCCACCGGGAGGCGCGGGAATGGTGCGCGTGCATGGCGAGCTGTGGCGGGCGGTGGCGGCGCCTGGGGCCAGCCTCGCAGCGGGAACCCGCGTGCGCGTGCGGCAAGTGGACGGTTTAACACTCGAGGTGGAAGAGGTGAGGCCGCCGCAAGCGGTGTCATCCTGAGCGGGAGCGGAGGCAGCGATGGACAGCACACTGATCGTGTTCGCGTTCTGCGTGGTTATTTTTCTGATCTGGTTTATGAATTCGGTGTACGTGATCAAGGAATGGGAGCGCGGCGTGGTGTTGCGTCTGGGGCGCATGCAGCCGGATGCCAAGCCGGCGGGGCTGCGCATTGTGGTGTGGCCGATTGACAAGCTGACCCGCATTTCGCTGCGCGTGGACACGATCGAGGTTCCCCCGCAGGACATCATCACGCGCGACAACGTCTCGGTGCGGGTCAACGCGGTCTGCTACTTTCGCGTCGTTGACGCCAACCGCGCCCTTTCCCAGGTGACGAATTATCTTTATGCCACCTCGCAGCTCGGCCAGACCAACCTGCGCAGCGTGCTGGGCCAGTTCGAGCTGGACGAGATTTTGTCGGATCGCGAAAAGGTAAACTCGAAACTTCAACTTATCCTTGACCAGGATACCGAGCCTTGGGGTATCAAGGTAACGAAGGTCGAGGTCAAGCAGGTTGATATTCCGGAGAACATGCAGCGGGCCATTGCCCGGCAGGCCGAGGCCGAACGCGAACGGCGCGCCAAGATCATTCACGCCGACGGCGAGTTCCAGGCTTCCGCGAAGCTTGCCGAAGCGGCGGGCGTGCTCGCAAAGGAGCCGGCGGCGATTCAGCTGCGGTACCTGCAGACGCTCATGGAAATCGGCACCGAGAAGAACACCACAATCGTATTCCCGCTGCCGATTGACATCATTTCGCAGTGGATGAAGACCGGCGCGGCGAATAAATAGGGGACTATGGGGCGGGCAAGCGGACAACGCGGAGCGGGGGACCGGATTCTGGAGAGCCGGCATCTGGTCGGGCTGTTTTTTGGGGTGGTGCTGCTGTGCGGCGTGTTCTTCACGCTCGGCTATGTGATGGGCAAGACGCAGTATGGCGGCGATGTTCACGCCGCGACTGGAGAGCGGCCTGCGCCACTCAATCCCAGAGCGGCCCAGCCCAAGGACGTGGCTGCCGCGCCGGCTGCTTCGGTTCCCGGAGCCGGCGAGTGGGATTTCTATTCGAAAAAGGATGACAATCATCTGGAGCCCGCCTCCCCAACGGATGCCGCGGCTCCCACGGCGAAGAAGATTTCCCCGGCTCGGCTGAAAGCCAAACCGTCCCCGGCGCGCTACGTCGCCCCGAAGATGGCACGGGGAGCAATGATCCTGCAAGTTGCGGCCCTCAGGCATCAGGGCGACGCGCTGGCTGTGGCCGATGCTCTCCAGCGCAAGGGGTTTCCCTCTTTCGTGATCGCCCCCACGACGGACCGCTTCTATCGCGTGCAGGTTGGCCCCTTTGCCGACGAGCGCAGGGCCGATTCCGCCCGGGAGGCTCTGGACCGCGCCGGATTCAAGGCGATCCTCAAGCGCTGAATGAATCTCCCTTGGCACGTTCGCGCGCTGCTCGCGGCGGCAAGCGGCGCCGCTCTGGCGTTGTCTTTTCCCAACTACAACCTGCCGCTTTTGGCCTGGGTGTCCGTGGGGCTGCTGGTCCTAGCTTCGGCCGGGTCGAGGCCGGTGGTTGCTCCCGTGTATGGTTTGCTCAACGCGTTCTTGTTCTATCCGATGAGCCTGCCCTGGATGGACGTGGTGATCCGGCAATATGGCAACGTCGAACCCTGGGCGGCCGCCGGGGTACTCGGCCTGGTGGCCGTCGCAGGGGGGCTTCTTACTGCGGTGTTTTCCTGGGGAGTCGCGATTGCCTCACGGAGGAGCGTTTCCAGGGCCTGTCTCCTGGCCCCGGCGCTGTGGGTGGCGCTTGAGTTTTCGCGCGCCCATCTGCCCATTTTTGCCTTTCCGTGGAATTTGATCGGCTATGCCGCGAGCGGCAATCTGGCGCTCGTACAGCTCACGGCGGTCACGGGCATTTACGGGTTGAGCTTCCTGGTGGCTGGATTTGGTTCGCTGTTGGCATACGCAATCCTGTCCGGCAGGCAGCGCGTGTGGAAGGCGCTAATGATTTCCGCCGCGGCGCTGATTCTGATTGCCGCCGGGGGAGGCTATTTTGTCCCCACCGCTGCGCCGCGCTATGTGGCCCACCTGGTTCAAACTAATTTCGCGCAATCCTACGAGTACCCGCCCGATTGGATGAGCCTGCACGCGCGCTCTCTCGGCGAGCTCCGAGAAATCAGCGTGGACGCGGCCCGACGTGAGCCCGGCCTGATTGTCTGGCCTGAGGTGCCCGCGCCCTTTACCTTCCAGGATCCGGGCTTCGCAGCTCTCGCCAGGGGAATTGCGCGAGATTCCGGCAGCGACTTTCTGGTGGGCATCGTGGACTGGAGGAAGGACGGCGCGGGCCGATGGTCCGCCACCAACAGCGCCACGCTGCTTGCCCCCTCCGGAACACGCGTTTTTACCTATGATAAGATTCACCTGGTGCCGTTCGGCGAATATGTTCCGCTGCGGCGCTGGCTGACCTTCGCGGGGAAGCTCACGGCTGATATAGGGGATTTCACTCCCGGCTCTGTTTACAACGTCGGCCGGATCCCCGGGGGCAGGTTCGCCGTGTATATCTGCTACGAAGGGGCGTTCCCTGGCGTAGCGAGGCGCTTCGCGGAGGAGGGCGCCGGGCTGCTGATCAATGTTTCGAACGACGGGTGGTTTGGGCGGTCAGCCGCTCCCGCACAACATCTGATGATCGCGCGGGTTCGCGCGGTGGAGGAGCGCCGCTGGCTGCTTCGCGACACGAATAACGGCTACACCGTGGACGTGGATCCGTACGGCCGTATCCTTGCGGAGTTGGCCCCGGACATTCGCGGCCAGCTCGACGCGCCCTATGATTTTCGAACAGAGCTGACGCCTTACGCGCGGCTGGGCAACTGGTTCGCGTGGCTCTGCGTGCTTGCATCTTGTGGGTGGGTTGGAGCATCTTTTATAGTAAAGACTCGGCCCAATTTTTCTTCGCCGTAAATTTCAAGATTGCGTGCGCGGCTTTTCTCCCTCGCATGCCTGGATGATGGAATCGCAAATGCCGGACCACATTGAAGATCTGCAACAGCGTTACACCGCTCTCTCCAAACGCATCGAGCTTGTGCGGAGTTATCTTTGACGCTGCGTCCGCCCGCCGCGAACTTGCCAGCTTAGAAGAAAAGATCAGCGCCTCCGACTTCTGGCAGGACCAGGAAAACGCCCAGGCTGTTCTCCAGGAGCGCAAATCGCTCGAAGACCGCGTCAGCGCCGAGGAATCGCTCGATCAGAAGCTGAGCGACCTCGATACCTACTTCCATCTCGCCCAAGAGGAAGCCACGGCAGACCAACGGGAATCCCTGCTCGACGAAGTTGCCAGGGAGCTTGTGGCGGCAGACTCGTATGTTTCATCCCTCGAGACGAAAACGCTGCTGGCCGGCGAAAGCGACCGTTTAAATGCAATCATGACCATCAAGTCGGGAGCGGGCGGCATCGATTCTCAGGACTGGGCGGAAATGCTCCTGCGCATGTACCTTCGCTGGGCGGAGGCCAAGGGCTTTCGCGCCACAGTGCTTGATACCTCGCCGGGTGAGGAAGCGGGGATCAAGTCTGCGACGGTACAGATCGAGGGTGAAAACGCCTACGGCATGCTGGCCGGGGAGAGCGGTGTACACCGCCTGGTGCGCATCTCACCGTTCGACCAGCAGGCTCGGCGTCACACGTCGTTCGCTTCCGTCTTCGCGATTCCAGAAATTGACGACCGCATCGAGATCGTCATACGGCCGGAGGATTTGCGCATTGACACGTTCCGGGCCGGCGGCCATGGCGGGCAGAACGTCAACAAAGTCGAATCCGCCGTGCGCTTCACGCATTTGCCGACCGGTATCGTGGTCCAGTGCCAGAACGAGCGCAGCCAGCACAAGAATCGCGAGTCCGCCATGAAGGTCCTCAAGTCTCAGCTCTACGAGCTGGAGCTGGAAAAGCGCCGCGCCGAGGCCCGCAGCCTGGACGCCTCGAAGCCGGAGATCAGCTTCGGCAGCCAGATCCGGTCCTACGTGCTCCAACCCTATCAGTTGGTGAAGGACCACCGCACCAAGCTCGAGCGCGGGGATGTGCAAAAGGTCTTCGACGGCGACCTCGACCCGTTTATCCACGCCTATCTCCTCTACCGCCGCGAGACCAGCGAGGCAGTCCGCAAATAGCGATGGAAGGCCCCCCTGGGACCTCCTGGAGGCCAGTTTCGTACGCGAGGGTGGAAAACGGAGCCCTGGGGCGGGCATTTGTAGTCGCAGCCGTGCTGTTGGCCGCTCTTGTGGTCACTTCAATTCCCGCTTGGGCTGGCCCTCCTTTTCAAACGGACGATCCGGAACCCGTGGATTTTCGTCACTATGAGTTCTATGTGTTCGGCGGGGTGGATGGCACCCCGGTCGAGTACGACCCTGTCGGACCGGCGGCGGAATTCAACTGGGGAGTGATTCCCAACGTGCAACTGCACCTCGTCGTGCCATTGGGTGCTGTTGAACCTTCCAATAACCCGGTATATTCCCCGGCGGGGATCGGTCCCTCCGCCTTTGGATTGACCGATACGGAATTCGGCGTCAAGGTGCGCATTCTCAAGGAAACCGCGCACCGGCCCATGATTGGGACATTCACGATGTTGGAAATTCCTACGGGGAGTTATGCCAAGGGCCTCGGGGTGGGCAGGACGTGGTACAAGTTGCCGGTCTGGCTGCAAAAGGATTGGGGGCACTGGACGACCTATGGGGGAGGGGGATACACCGTAATCAATCAGTTTCAGTACCGCACCTTTCCTTACGGGGGCTGGCTTATCCAGCGCGATTTTGGCAAGAAGTGGACCCTGGGCACAGAGGTCTACTCTCACGGCGCGGAGGGGTTGGCGACGCCGCAGACACAGCCTTCCACGATGGTGGATGCTGGCGGCTACTACTACATTCACAATCCCGGTTTCCAGATTCTTTTCTGCTACGGGCACTCGGTGGCCGGACAGACGGAAAATTACGCCTATGTGGGCCTCTACTGGACCTGGGGCGGGAAGGCCGGGGGCTCGGACAAGCCCGCGCAAGGCTTTGCCCGCTTGTTTTCCCTGCGGTGACTGCGAGGCGCATTTCCACCGCGCGGATTCCCCGTTTGGGCTGCATTTTCTGCCATTCCCTGCGTATGATTGACAGTATTTCCGCCGCTGTGCTAGCTTCTTTGTTCGTTTAGAAGAAGAGGCCACCGTACCCATCTGATCGGCTTTCACGCTCTGGAGGACACTTTTTTGGCTCACGACGAGAAGTTTCTGTTTACTTCGGAATCTGTAACCGAGGGGCATCCCGACAAGATTGCCGACCAGATTTCCGATGCCGTGCTCGACGCCGTGTTGCAACACGACCCCATGGGGCGCGTGGCCTGCGAGACGCTGGTCACCACGGGACTTGTGGTGATTGCCGGCGAAATTACGATCAAGAAGGAAGCGCGGCACGCCCTCGAATACGAGCGCATCGCCCGCCAGGTGATCAACGAGATCGGCTACGACCGGGCGAAATACGGATTTGATGGAGATACTTGCGGCATCCTTTCGGCTGTAAAGCCGCAATCGCCGGACATTGCCATGGGCGTGGATACCGGCGGGGCGGGCGATCAGGGCATGATGTTCGGGTACGCGTGCGACGAGACCCCCGAGCTGATGCCCATGCCCATCCAGCTTGCCCACCAACTCACCCAGAAGCTGAGCCAGGTACGCAAGGCGAAGGAAGTGGATTTCCTCCGTCCGGACGGAAAATCCCAAGTATCGGTGGAATACGCCAATGGCCGCCCGAAGCGGGTGGACACGGTGGTAATCTCGACGCAGCACGGGGAACAGGTGTCCTCAACCGATTTGCGCGACGCCATTATTGACCGGGTCATCAAGCCCGTGATTCCCTCCGCGATGTTCGATAAGGACACCAAGATTCATGTCAATCCGACCGGGCGGTTCGTCACCGGAGGCCCGATGGGCGACGCCGGCCTGACCGGACGCAAAATCATCGTGGACACCTACGGCGGCTACGGACGCCACGGTGGAGGCGCCTTCTCGGGAAAGGATCCCTCGAAGGTGGACCGGTCCGCGTGCTACATGGCTCGCTATGTGGCCAAGAACATCGTGGCCGCCGGCCTGGCCCGGAAAGTGGAAGTCCAGATCGCCTACGCCATCGGCGTGGCGGAGCCTGTCTCCGTGATGACGGACACCTTTGGAACAGGTGCGATCCCGAACGCCCAGATCACCGAGCTAATACGCGCCTTCTTCAAGCTTACCCCCCGAGGAATCATCGAGACCCTCGACCTCCGGCGCCCGATTTACCGCGCCACGGCGGCCTACGGCCATTTTGGCCGCACCGGACCTGGATTCACCTGGGAGCGCACGGACAAGGCCGAGGCAATCCGCAGAGAAGCTGCTTCGCGAGGTTCCGTAGCGGTATCTCGCTAGCGTTTGTTCTCGCAATCGGGAAAAACTGAAAGGGAGCATCTCGTGGAAACCGCATCCAAAATCAAGGGCGATGTGAAGGATCTCGCTCTCGCCGAGCAAGGCAAGCGCCGCATCGAATGGGCCAATCAGCACATGCCTGTTCTGCAACTCATCCGCAAGCGCTTCATCAAGGAGCAGCCTCTGAAGGGCGTCCGCATGTCGGCCTGCCTGCATGTGACCAGCGAGACGGCCAACCTGGCCATCACGCTCCGCGATGGAGGCGCCGACGTGGTGCTTTGCGCCTCGAATCCGCTCTCGACGCAGGATGACGTTGCGGCGTCGCTGATCCGCGACTTCAACATTCCCACCTACGCCATGAAGGGCGAGGACAACGCCACGTATTATTCGCACATCGTCGCGGCCATCGAGCATAAGCCGCAGATCACCATGGACGACGGCGCCGACCTCGTCACGCAGCTTCTGACCAAGCACCCCGATCTGGTCAAGAACGTCATCGGCGGCACCGAGGAGACGACCACTGGCGTAATCCGCCTGCGCGCCATGGCCAAGGACGGCACGCTCAAGTATCCTGTGATTGCCGTCAACGACGCGCTCACCAAGCATTTCTTCGACAATCGTTACGGGACGGGGCAATCCACGCTCGATGGCGTGATCCGCGCCACGAACTTGCTCCTTGCGGGCATGAAGCTGGTCGTGGCGGGCTATGGGTGGTGCGGGCGCGGCGTCGCGATGCGCGCCAAGGGAATGGGGGCGGACGTCATCGTCACGGAAATCAATCCAACGAAGGCCATCGAAGCAGTTATGGATGGTTTCCGCGTAATGCCGATGAACGAGGCCGCGCGCATCGGAGAGATTTTTGTGACCGTCACCGGCAACAAGTCCGTGCTGGCCCACGAGCATTTCGAGAAAATGAGAGACGGCGCGGTGATCAGCAATTCCGGCCACTTTAACGTCGAGATTGACATTCCGGCGCTCGAAAGGCTCTCCAACGGCAAGAAGGTCGCCCGCCCCTTCGTGGACGAGTACACGCTCAAAGACGGCCGCCGCATCTACCTTCTCGGCGAAGGGCGCCTGATCAATCTGGCTGCGGCAGAAGGCCATCCTGCTTCCGTCATGGACATGAGCTTCGCCAACCAGGCGCTCTCGTCCGAATACATAGTCAAGCACTCGAAGGAGCTGAAGAACCAGGTGTACGCGGTTCCCGAGCACCTAGACCAGCAGATTGCGCGTTTGAAGCTCGAATCCATGGGCGTCAGCATTGACAAGCTCACCCCGGAGCAGGAGCACTATCTCGCCTCCTGGAACGAAGGCACGTAGCGCCTTCCATCGGCTCGCTCTCAACCCATAGGCCGCTGTGGATGCGCCCGCAGCGGCGATTTCCAAGGGGCATTGTGCCTGCCCGGCCGGCGTGTCTCGATGCATCGGCGGGCAGTCCGCGAACGTTTTTATGAGCCTATCGTCCAGTCTGCCCTGCTTCCTGCTGCTGTCGCTCTTGACAGGCGCGCAGCCATCTCTAAGATGGATTCGTAAACGGCTGTCAAATTTCTAGCAGGAAATGTTCGCGAGGATTTTCGTGCAGGGCCGCGGGAGAGTTCGAGCATCCCTATGATCGAAGAGTGGGCGCATTCGGCGATTGAGACGGCGCGGCGCCGCGGGGCCAGCTATGCGGACGCGCGTTTGATGGACATCCGCCAGCGAGACATCTCGGTCAAGAACGGCGAGGTAGGCACGCTGGCCGAATCCGAGTCACTGGGCATCGGCATTCGCGTGATCGCCTCGGGCGCCTGGGGATTTGCTTCGACCGACCGGCTCACGCGCGAGGGCGTGGACTCCTGCGCCGCCGAGGCCGTAGCCATTGCGAAGGCTTCCGCGCTGGCCAAGCGTGACGATGTCTCGCTCGCTCCCGAGCAGGCGTATGTGGACACCTGGCAGAATCCGTTCGTGAAGGACCCCTTTCGCATTCCGGTCGAGCGGCAGATTGACCTGCTGCTGGCGGCGGACAAGGAGATGCGCCGGATCAAGGGAGTCACGGTCGCGGAAGGCTCGATGTCCTTTCGGCGGATCGAGCAGCTTTTTGTGTCGAGCATCGGCTCGTCTATTCATCAAGTCAAAATGCAGTCGGGCGCGGGCATTGTGGCTACCAGCTTCGCCGGCTCGGAAATCCAGAAACGGTCCTATCCGAACAGCTTTGGCGGGCAGCACATGCTGCAGGGCTACGAGTTGGTCGAGTCGCTGGATTTAGTGGGCAACGCGCCACGCGTTGCGGAGGAATGCGTCGGGCTGCATTCCGCCGCGCAATGTCCTGAGCGGCAGGGAACGATCATTCTTGGCGGTTCGCAGCTCGGCCTGCAGATTCACGAATCCATCGGACATCCGATCGAGCTCGACCGCGTCCTCGGCATGGAAGCGAACTTCGCGGGGATGAGTTTTCTGACCACCGACAAGTTGCGCCACTTGAAATACGGCTCGGATTTGGTCAGCGTGGTGGCGGACGCGCGGCTCGAGCACGGCCCCGGCCTGGGCACCTTCGCGTATGACGACGAAGGAGTGCCGGCGCAGCGCATCCCGATCATCACAAACGGGCTCTTCAGCGGCTATCTGAGCAGCCGCGAAACGGCCCCGGCCATCGGCGAAAAGCGCTCCGGAGGCACCATGCGCTGCGAGAGCTGGAATCGCCTGCCCATGATTCGCATGACCAACATCAGCATCGAACCCGGCTCTTGGAAATTCGACGACCTGATCGCCGACACGGACGACGCCATCCTGATGGAGACGAACCGCTCCTGGTCCATTGACGACCGTCGCTATCATTTCCAGTTCTCGACGGAAATCGGCTGGGAGATCCGGGGCGGCAAGAAGACCCGCATGATCAAGAATCCCAGCTACAGCGGCATCACGACGGAATTCTGGAACAGTTGCGACGCCGTCTGCTCCCGCGAGTATTGGACGCTCTGGGGCACGCCGAACTGTGGCAAAGGGCAGCCGCAGCAGACCATGGGCACCGGCCACGGGGCGTCCCCGGCGCGCTTCCGCAACGTTCGAATCGGAGTGGCCTTCGCCAAATGACCACGCCCGCGACCAGAAAGAGTGCTTCCGCGCGCCGTGCGGCAGCCGCCGCAGCCGGAGGGGTCACGCCCGCCGAACTCGAGCGCATCGCCGAGCGCGTGCTTAAGCTCAGCGATGCGGACGAAACTGAAGTCGAGATGTGCGCCACCGTGGACGCGCTGACCCGCTTCGCCAACAACACCATTCACCAGCATGTGGCCGAGCAGTCCCTGGCGATTTCCGTGCGCGCCGTTGTGGATGGCCGCACGGCGCGCGCCACCACCAACAAATTCGACGAAGACTCGCTGCGCCGCGCGGCCGAGACCGCCGCCAGCCTGGCGCGCAACGAGCCGAAAATTCCCGGGCTCCTGCCGATGCCGCGCGCGCAGAAATATGCGAAGGTGGCGCGCTTTTTCCCGGCCACCGCTGCCGCCACGGCGCAGGACCGGGCCCGCGCCGTTGCGCGCGTCTGCAAGCTTGCGGAGAGAGGCGGGCAGACCGCCGCGGGCATATTTTCGAGCGGCTCCTCGCGCGTCCTGCTGGCCAACTCCCGTGGCGTGCGGGCGCACTACGAGCAGACGCGGTCGGAATTCTCCGTCACGATTCTCGAGCGCGACTCCTCCGGCTGGGCCAAGGCGAATTCTCCCGACATTCGCGCCATCGAGCCCGAGGCGCTGGCGCTGGCCGCCAGCCGCAAAGCCGCCGCGTCGCGCCAGCCGCGTGAAATTCCTCCGGGGCGCTATACGGCAATTCTCGAACCCTCCGCGGTGCTGGATCTCGTCGGCTTCCTGTTCTACGACTTTGCCGCCACGGCCGTTCTCGACAAGCGCTCCTGCTTCACCGGCCGCATGGGCAAAAAAGTATTCGGAGAGAACGTCACACTGTGGGACGACGCCTATCACCCGCTGCAGAGCGGAGCTCCCTTTGATGGGGAAGGGATGCCGCGACAGAAGGTTCTCCTTGTGGACAGCGGCGTTCCGAAGAATCTGGTCTATGCGCGGGCCACGGCGAAGAAGATGAAAGCGCGGCCCACGGGCCACGGGTTTTCGCTCCCCAACGAGTATGGCGAAGCGCCGATGAACCTGGTGTTCGCCGGCGGGGACGCCTCGGTGGACGACATGATTCGTGGCACTGAGCGGGGCATATTGGTCACGCGCCTGTGGTACATCCGCGAAGTGGATCCCTACGAGAAGATCGTCACGGGAATGACGCGCGACGGCACGTTTCTCGTCGAGAACGGCCGGCTCGCAGGCGGCATTCGCAACTTCCGGTTCAATCAGAGCCTGATCGAAATGCTGTCCAGCGTCGAGATGCTCGGCGCGGCGGTGCGGGCTGCGGGCGAGGAATCATTCGAGATGGTGGTTCCGGCAATGAAGGTCCGCAACTTCCATTTCAGCGAAGTCACGAAGTTTTGATCGCGAAGCGCGGGGCTAGGGAGTGAATTGCAGGCTGGCGATGGCGCGCCCGATCACATTCTCCTGGATCTGCACAAGGTCGTTGTCCGCGCGGGTCATGCCAAAGATTGTGTAAAGCTGGCCGCCGCGCGGCACCACGACCACCACCCCGGACCAGTCGTGCTCGTCCGCGCTGCCGTGGAAGCGCCGCTCGAGTGCCGAGGTGCCGGAGACGGTGAGCCGCTGCTCGCCGAGAGCGCGAAAATTATCGAGGGCTTCGCGCAGGCGCGCTTCGGCGGCGTTCATCTCCTCGGCCGGTGATTTGCCGGCCGGACCCTGGCCAATCAGCAGATAGGTGGTCTGGTCGCCGGTGCCCATGGCGGCAATCGCTCCGGGGAGCATGGACCGCGCTCCGTCGAGCACTTCCCAGTCCGGCGGCTTATATATTTCGAAACCATAGCTGTCGTTGATATAGAGATTGCCGGAAACCCGTTCGCGAATCGGGCCCGGATCCGGCGGCGGAGGCAGGGCGTAGGTCTGCGCAAACAGCATGGATGAGCGGATGGGGAGGGGCAAGATTGCCGGCGCCGTGGCAGACGGGCGCCCGGCGACATTTCGCGGTGCGGGCCGCGCGGACTTGTTCACCGCAGCCGGGATTGCCGGGGGCGGGGCCGGCTGCGGAGGATTGGCCACCACCGAGGATGCGGTGCTGCTCGCCGGTGCGGCCGCGCCGGTGATGCGGATCGAGACGACCTGGTCTTTCTGCACGACGGCGTAGCCGTAGGTCGTCTTGACCTTGAAGGAATTTGCCTCGAACCCGACGATCACGCCGGAAATCTCCGAGCCGTCCTTGAGCTTCAGCACGTCCGCGTGCGCCGCCTGGGCCGCAAGCGCGGAGAGGATCGCGAGGAGGAGGGTCGCCCGTCTCATGGATTCGAGTATTGCGCCGCGCGCGGCATCAGCAAAGTTTCTCTGCCGGGCTGTTGCCGGGTTAGTCAGCCGGGCGGGCTTGCGGCCTCTTGTATGAGTTCCGCATCGCATAGGCATGCGCCGTGGCAAAAAGCTGGTGGGGCTGGGGAGAGTCGAACTCCCGACACGCAGTTTAGGAAACTGCTGCTCTATCCATCTGAGCTACAGCCCCACGAGAGGCGCATTTCCATCTTATATCCGATTGCGAATTTTCGAAAAGCATGAGGACGGCGATAGTGCGGGCCTCTTCGTCAGGAAACGCCGTGAGAGCCTGGACCGCCAATGGAAGGCTGCGATGGATCCGAGGAAGATTCTCAGTGGAGAAGGAGAAAGCGACTCGCCGGGCGGGCAGGCTGGCTCTTCAGCCGGTGATAGATGATTTCGGTCACCTGCACGGGGCCCTTTCGCGGGGCTATTTCCGAGCGCGATACATACGTATCCGCGTCAATCCGGCGCAAGACGATGCGTTTGGGCTGGCCGCCACGGGGATTTTCAAAGACGAAATCCTGGGAGCCGCCATGGGAAAGTGCCAGCGAGGCGGGCCCGTCGTTTTCCCAGGCGGTCAGTGAATCCGTGAAATGCCGCAAGTGTAATTCGATGCCATGGGGCTGTTCGGAGAGGGAAAAGAGCTCGATGACGAGCGTATCGTTCTTTTCGGTCAGTTGGAATGCGCCGACCATCGTGCCCGCTTTCGGCGTCATCCAGACCTGTTGTGCAATGCGCGGCCCCCAAGTGCCTTGCCAGCTGCCAGCAAGCCAGGATAAATCGGCGAGAGTCGTCTTCGCGGGGACGGCCGGCGGTGCGGGGGCAGGAGCAGTCTGCGGAGCCTGTTGTGTGCCCGCCCCGGAGGGCTCCTGTGCCGGCAGGCGCCGCGGAAGGCTGCCGAGCACGGCCAGCGCGGCGAGAAGTGCCATGCTGACAGGCATAGCGTTGCGAATGGACATGCGCGTCACGGCCCCTCCGCTGGCCGCTTGGAATCTTTCCGACAGTGTACTAGAGACGGACGGAAAATAGTTGCGGTAGGATCCGGAGCCCATGCGAACATCCCGGGCAGGGTGCAGGAACGGCCAGAACCTCCCGGCGGGGAAGCCTTTGACGCGATTGCCTGCATGTAAGATAATAAAAATTCAATGGCCGCGGATGAAAACCAAATTTAAGGCGGTAGCTCTCGCAATCGCTCTGGGCGCCCTACCGGGCGCCTCTCGTACCGTTGCTCGCCCCCAATCTGCTGCCTCGAACACGGCGACATCTCCCGCAACTTCCCAGGCCGGCCGGGCCGACGCGTATTACTACTTCACGGTGGGCCATTTGCAGGAGATGCAATACGAGCTTACCGGCGGCGACAGCTTGGCCGAGCAGTCTATTGATTCCTACAAGAAGGCGCTCGAGCTCGATCCGACTTCCTCGGTCATCATGGAGCGTCTGGCCGAGATCGAGGCGAAATCGCGGCGACTTCGCGCCGCGGTCCAGGAGTTGCAGGACGCGCTGAAGGCCGACCCCAACGATGCGGACGCGCACCGCCTGCTAGCCCGCATCTACGTCCGCGCGCTGAGCGACCTGAACGCGGGCGATGCGCAGCGGGAGGATCTTGCCAAGGCGGTCGAGCAGTTTGAGGACGTGCTGAAGCTCGAGCCGGACGACACCTATTCGGCCCTGTGGCTGTCGCGGCTCTACGGCTTTCAGAACCAGCAGCCGAAGGCGGAGGAAGTGCTGCGTGGCGTGCTGCGGCGCGATCCGGCGAATGAGGCGGCTCTCGAACAATTAAGCCGGCTGATGATAGACGAGGGGCGGTTCCAGGAGGCGATTAACCTGCTGTCCGCCGCGGCTGCGGATTCCTCCTCACCCGATCTTCACGATCAGCTCGGCGAGGCGTACGCCCAGACGCACGATTACGCTCACGCCGAGCAGGAATACCAGACGGCGGTCACCGAAGACCCGGACAGCCCCGGGCACCGCCATGGCCTCGCACGCGCACTGCTGGCCCAGGACAAGTATGCCGAGGCGCTCGCGCAGTACAAGCGGCTTTCCGAGCTCGAGCCGGGTACGGCCGAAAATTACATGCGCATGGCGCAGCTCAATCGCCGACTGGGCAAGTTCGACGAGGCTGCTTCCAATCTGGCCCGCGCCAAAAAGCTTTCTCCCGGCAGCATCGAGGTGCTCTATAACGAGGCGCTGCTCGACGAGGACGAAGGCCGCTACGACGATGCCGTGAAGGTTCTCTCCGACGCCATTGCCGGCATCAAGAGCCAGGGGGAAGCCAACCCCGCCGCACTCGCCATTCTGGACGAGCAACTCGGGCAGGCGTACCGCAGGGCGCACAACTATCCCGCGGCCATTGACACCTTCAAGGAAATGGGCACGCTCGGGCCCGAAGCGAAGGACCGTGCCCGCCTGCTGCTGATTGATACCTACCGCAGGAACCATGATCTCAACGATGCCATCGCGGAAGCGAAGAAGGGGCTGGCCGAGTCTCCCAAGGACCGCGGGCTGACGATAACGCTGGCGCTCCTCTATGGCGAAGCATCGAATACCGACGCGGCCACCGGACTTCTCCGTGGCCTCCTGCAGGGCAATGAAGGAGACCAGGAGATATACCTGGATCTGGCGCAAGTTCAGGAGCGCGGGCGGAAGTATAGCGACGCGGAGAAATCGGCTGAAATGGCCGCCCAGTTGGCGCACGACTCCTCCGGCAGGGAGTCGGCCTGGTTCATGCTGGGAGCGATCTTCGAGCGGCAGAAGAAGTTCGCCCAGGCGGAAGAGCAGTTCCGCAAGGCGCTGGACGTGGACCCGAACGACGCGCCGGTGCTCAACTACTACGGGTACATGCTGGCGGATCGTGGTGTGCGCGTCTCGGAGGCCACCTCGCTCATCGAGCGTGCCGTCAAGCAGGACCCCGGCAACGGGGCCTATCTGGATAGCCTGGGCTGGGCCTATTTCAAGCAGAACAAGCTGGCGGAGGCCGAAGAATATCTGCGTAAAGCGATTGACCGGGAAGGGAACGATCCCACCATCCTCGGCCATCTTGGCGCCGTCTACCTCAGGCTCGGGCAGAACCAGCAGGCCGCGGACACCCTCGAGCGCGCTCTTGCGGAATGGCAAAAGGCCCTTCCTGCGGATTACGAGGCCGAAAAGGTCAGCGAGGTTGAGGCCCAGTTGAAAAATTTGAAAAGGCGCCTGGCGCAGAAATCCTCGCCGGACGCCGCCAAGCCGCAGTAAGCTCCCCGCATGCGAAGATCCCTGCGCCTGCCGGCGTTCGCAAAGATCAATCTATGCCTCGATATTATCGGGCGGCGGCCCGACGGATATCACGAACTCCGCACGATTTTTCAGGCGATCTCCCTGCATGACACACTGGAGCTTTTGCTTGAGCCCCGGCAGGGCATTCGCCTCGAAGTGAGCGATCCAGCTCTCCCGGCCGGGCCAGACAATCTCGTCTCTCGATCCATCGCCGCGATAGCCAGCGAGATCGGATATTCCGGAGGAGTCCGCGGCCGGCTTGAGAAGCGCATTCCCGTGGCGCGCGGGCTTGGCGGGGGATCGAGTGACGCGGCGGCCGCTCTGATCGGCATGCTGCGTCTAACGCGAAAGAAGTTGCCGCTTGCGCGGCTGGTTGAAATCGCGGCGGGGCTGGGCGCCGACGTCCCATTTTTTCTGTTTGGAGGCCGTGCGCTCGCGGTCAGCCGAGGGGACGAGATATACCCGCTGCCGGATGCGCCGCGGCGGACGATTCTAGTGGTCTCGCCGCGCGATCTGGGGGTCAGCACGCCGGAAGCCTACCGCTGGGTCTCGGATGAATTGACAAAACGCGACAAACCCCCTACTATTTGGAAGTTCTGTGCTCTGTGCTGGAGCCGGTGGGGGACGGTCTCGAACGACTTCGAGGGGCCCGTCTTTCGCCGTCATCCGCGGCTCGGAGAAATCCGAGACGCTTTGCTTCGGCGAGGAGCCGCAGAAGCCGCGCTGGCGGGTAGCGGGTCGGCGGTGTTCGGAGTATTCCAAAACCCAGCGCAGGCGCGCCGAGCCGCTCGGGACTTCTCGGAAGATTCGGTTTTCGTCACGGAAACCATTTCGAGGGAAAGGTATGGCCGCGCATTGGGCTGGCGTGCGGCAGGTTAGGGGAGAGCTTTGGGCGACGGCAAGTTCAAAGTGTTCTGCGGGACCGCCAATGTCGCGCTGGCGGATGCCATCTGCGCGTATCTGGGCGTTCCGCGGGGCAAAGCGGAGCACGGCCAGTTTTCCGACGGCGAAAGTCGCTTTCAAATTCTCGAGAACGTGCGCGGTGCGGACGTCTTCGTCGTGCAGCCCTGCTCGCATCCGGTGGACCATCACTTGATGCAGTTGCTGCTGATGATTGACGCGTTCAAGCGCGCTTCGGCCTGGCGCATCACGCCGGTGATTCCGTATTACCCGTACGCGCGCCAGGATCGCAAGGACCGTCCCCGGGTGCCCATTTCAGCAAAGGTCGTGGCCGATCTGCTCGAGACCGCCGGATCGAGTCGCGTGCTCACTCTTGACCTGCACGCGCCGCAGATCCAAGGTTACTTCAATATTCCCGTGGATCACCTGTACGCCTCGCCCGTGCTGGTGGACTATTTTCAGAAGAAGAAGCTGGGCTCGATCACCGTGGTCTCTCCGGATGCGGGCGGCGTCGAGCGCGCCCGGCTGTTTGCCAAGAGAATTGATGCGCCGCTGGCCATCGTGGACAAGCGGCGGATTGACGTGAACGTCAGCGAGGTCATGCACCTGATTGGCGACGTTGCGGGCCGCCCGGCGCTGGTCATTGACGATATGATTGACACCGCCGGAACGCTAGTGAAGACGGTGGATGCGCTCATCGAGAACGGAGCCACGCAGGTCTACGCGGGCTGCACGCACGCCGTGCTTTCCGGGCCGGCCGCCGACAGGATCCTGAGTTCGCGCATCGAGGAAGTGGTAGTCACCGATTCGGTGCCGCTCAACGAAGCGGCGCGGCGGGTGGCGAAAATCAAGGTGCTGAGCGTCGCCCCGCTGCTGGCGCGAGGCATTCAATCCATTCACGAGGAGACCTCGATTAGCGAGCTCTTCATGTAGGCGGAAGCGCCTGAATTAACCCGGCCCGGGGAAACCCACGGGGAACACCGGGCAGAGCCGGGTAAAAGGGAAAGAACATGCAGACATTCACAGTGGAAGGCAGAGTTCGCGAGGAGCGCGGGAAGAATGCGGCCCGCCGCACGCGCCAGACCGGCATGGTCCCGGCGGTGCTGTACGGTGCCGGAGGAACCACCGTGGCGCTGGCGGTGAACGGCAAGCAGGTGGCGCGCATTCTGCGCTCCGAATCGGGGCACAACACCATCTTTACGGTGCAGCTTGCGGGTGGTGGCGAAGAAAAGGCCATGCTCAAGGACTGGCAGGTGGATCCGGCAAGCGGGGCGCTGCTGCATGCGGATCTTCTGCGGATCGCGATGGATGTGCGAATGCGGGTGCGCGTTCCCGTTCACACGTTTGGCGAACCGCAGGGCGTGAAGATGCAGGGCGGCGTCTTTGAGATGGTCACGCGCGAAGTGGAAATCGAATGCCTCCCCTCGGACATTCCCGGGGAGTTCCGCGTGGACGTCAGCGAGATGGTCATCGGCAAACAGCTTCGGGCCGGCGAGTTGCCGCTGGACCCGCAGAAGATTCGTCTGGTCACGGATCCGCAGCGGGTGCTTGCGCACGTCGTGACGCTGAAGAAGGAAGAAGAGCCCGCGCCGGAAGCCGCCGTGACGGCCGGAGCGGCGCCGGCCGAGCCGGAAGTCATCAAGAAGGGCAAGAAGGAAGAAGAGGGCGAGGCGGAAGCTGCTGCGGAAGCGCCCAAGGCCGAGAAGGCCGAGAAGAAGGCCAAGGAGAAGTAAGCCTGGGCGGCGCGCGCCGTATTTGCGCTCTAGGTGGGCCATGCGTCGGGCGGGCGCCTGCTTATGAAATTGATCGCGGGTCTTGGCAATGTTGGCCCCGAGTACGAGTGGACGCCGCATAATGCGGGCTTCCTTGCGGTGGACGCGCTGGCCGCCCGCGCGGGCATTCGCGTGACGCGGCCGGAGGCGAAGGCCCAGGTTGGGTACGGTGAAGTGGCCGGACAAGAAGTGATCCTGGCCAAGCCGCAGACGATGATGAACCTGAGCGGCGTGGCCGTGCGGATGCTGCTCGAGCGGCACGATTTGACGCCGGCCGACTTGATCGTACTGCTGGACGAAGCCGATTTGCCGTGGGGGATGCTGCGCATCCGGGAACGCGGGCGCGGCAGCACCCACAATGGGCTGAAGTCGGTGATCGGGGCAGTCGGGACGGATGAATTTATTCGCATCCGCCTCGGCGTGCAGCCCAAGCATCTGTGGGGCGACCTCCGGGATTATGTGCTCTGCTCCATGGATCGCGAGGAGCGCCGGATTGCCGAGGAGATGGCGGAGGAGGCGGCCACCGCCGTCGAAGCGATCCTGACTGAGGGCGTAGCCAAAGCCATGTCCCGGTTCAATCGCACGGCAGCGGCCGCGGGAGAAGAGTCACCGTAGCACATCGTTTTTTCCGGATGACGGGGAATCGAGAGGAACCATGGAAGAGCGCCAGTACGATTTGATTTTTATTTGCCGCCCGGATACGCAGGAGCCGGACATCGACAAGCTGATTGCGACGCTCGAACACGCAGCCACGGAAAAGGGCGGGAAAATCGAGAAGACGGACAAGTGGGGCCGCAAGCGGATGGCTTACGTTGTGCACCGCCTGCGGGAGGGCTACTACGTCTACATGGTGGTTCGCTCCAGCCACGGCGAAGTGGTGAAGGAGCTTGAGCGCCGGCTGAAGGTTTCCGATGCAGTGATCAAGTATTTGACGGTCCGTCTGGACGAGGAACTGAAGCGGCAGGAGAAATTGAAGCGGCACCGCGAACGCCGCGTGGCGCGCCGTTCGCGCAAGGCTGCTTCCGCGGCGGCCACAGGCGCCGGCGGACAGTCCTCCGCGGCACTTTCATAGGGAGAAAACGTATGACTGATGAAAACGCATCCCGGGCGCAAGCGCCCTCCACGCCGCCTAGTGCACCTGCGGCCCCGGCCGCACCGGCCGGCCGGCCCGGCCCAGGAGGACCGCGTCCCCAAGGCGGGCGTCCTGGCGGTCCGGCCAAGCGCGGCAAGCGGAGTTTTGTGCGGAAGAAGAAGGTATGCCGATTCTGCGTGGATAAGTCGGACCTGATTGATTACAAAAAGGCCGAAATCCTGGCGCCCTTCCTTCAGGAACGCGGAAAGATTCTTCCGCGCCGCATGACGGGTACCTGCGCGCGGCACCAGCGCTGGCTGACCGTGGCGATCAAGCGGGCGCAGAATATCGCCCTGCTGCCGTTCGCTGCGGAGCTCTAAGATCGGGATTGACTGCTCCGCAGCCGCGGGCGCACGGGAGCAGTGCCTCTGCCCCGGGCGACGGATACGAAAAAGAGGCGCAACACAAGGCGAGGCGGAAGAACATGCAGATTATCTTGCAGGAAGATGTGGAAAAGCTCGGCACGCGCGGCCAGGTGGTCGAGGTCGCCGAAGGTTATGCGCGGAATTTCTTGCTTCCGCGAAAGCTGGCTCTCGAGGCCAGCCCCGGGAATCTGAAGCGCCTGGAAAAGATGCGGGCCGTCTTCGCCAAGAAGGAAGCCAGCGAGCGCGAATCCGCGCAGAAACTGGCCGAACTCCTGACGGGTGTTACGCTGGAGCTCACCCGGCGCGCTGGCGAGAATGACCAGCTCTTTGGTTCGGTGACCCCCGCCGATATTTCCGAGGCGCTGGCTGCTCAGGGGTTTACCATCGACAAGCGCAAGATTGCGCTCGCCGACCCGATCAAGGTCGTCGGCGAATACGAGATCCCCGTCAAGCCGCACCGCGAAGTCAGCGCCAGCGTCAAGCTGGTGGTAAAGAAGGAAGAGTAAGCCGGGGCCGGGCAGTGTGGCGCCCGGCGAGAGATGGTGATTGGGACCTTCAGGAAAGTCCGAAGCGGGGCACGAATGTGTCCACCCGCGTTCACCCTGTAAATCGCAAAGAATTTCAGCAACGGTATAAGTCGCGCGGCCCATTTGCCTGCCGGGAACCCAGTTAACCTAGGCCTGTGAAATTCACAGGGGCCGACTGCTTGACCGCAGCCCTGCGAGCCTTCAGAATGCCGCGCGTCCCGGGCGGTCTCTGCGAGGCGACGTCGCGGCAGAGAGCACTTGCGCGAAGTTTCCTAAAGAGCGAATATAAGGCGAAAATAAGATGAGTCCCGACGCATCCCTCGAACGGCCCTTGCCGCATTATCTGGTGGCGGAGAAGACCCTGCTGGGCGTTGTCCTGCTGAACAATGCGGCGCTCGTCAGCGCCGTCGAGAAGGGACTGCAAGCCGAGGACTTCTTCCTGCCTGAGCATCGCAGCGTCTTTGATGCCATGCTGCACCTCGATGAAGAGCGCGTGCCGATTGATATGGTGACTCTGGCGGACCATCTGCATCGCCAGGGAAAACTGGAAGCGGCGGGCGGGCACGCCTACATCTCGCAGCTCACCGATGGCGTTCCGGGCGGGATGAACGTCGAGCACTACGCGCGCATCATCAAGGAGAAGGCTATCCTGCGGGACCTGATTCACGCCACCGCAGCGATACAGGAGCGGGCGTTCGAGTCCAGCCAGGGTGTGGATGAAATTCTGGACCATGCCGAGGCGCAGGTTTTTCGGCTCGCTGAACAGCGCATCCGTGCCGGATTCACGGGCATTAAGCAGCTGGTTCAGGATAATTTTTCCCGCCTCGAGCGGATTTTCACCGAGGGCCGCCGCGTCACGGGGCTTGGCACGGGATATGTGCAGCTCGACAATCAAACGTCCGGCTTGCAGCCTTCCGAGCTCATCATCCTGGCGGCGCGGCCCTCGATGGGGAAGACGGCGCTGGCGCTCAACATTGCTGAAAATGTGGCGGTCCGGGCCAAGCAGCCCGCGGCGGTTTTCAGCCTGGAAATGTCCAAAGAGTCGCTGCTACAGCGCCTGATCGGCTCGCAAGCGCAAGTGGATTCGCACCGTTTTCGCACGGGGCAATTGGGCCATGACGACTGGCAGAAGATCGTGCACAGCCTAACCGCGCTCGGCGACGCGCCTCTGTGGATCGACGATTCGGCATCGAGCACGGTGCTCGAAATGAGCGCGAAGGCACGGCGGCTGAAGAAGGAGAAGGGGCTTTCGCTGGTCATTGTGGATTACCTTCAGTTGATCGCCGCGCATGGCCGCTTTGGCAACCGCACGGAGGAGGTCTCCTTCATTTCGCGTGCTCTGAAGGGCATGGCCAAGGAGTTGCAGGTTCCCGTGCTGGTTCTGAGCCAGCTCACGCGCGCGCCGGCCCGCGAGGATCGCGACCCGCAGCTGGCCGACCTGCGCGAATCGGGAGCCATTGAGCAGGATGCGGACGTGGTGCTCTTCATCAACCGCCCGAACTTTTACAAGGCTGATGCACCGGAGGAAGACCGGGCGAAGACCGAGCTGATCATCGCCAAGCAACGCAATGGGCCCACCGGCAAATTGAACTTCGTCTTCTTGAGCCGCTACACCCGCTTCGAGGAGGCGGCGCCGGACGGCTGGAGCTCCGGGCCCGAGGAGTGAGCTGCCCCGCACAGTGACCGTGCCCTTTCTTCCACGGATAGGCATGTGGCGATGGCGTGTTTACACAAACGCCGCGCGCTTGGCAATCCAGACTGTTTTTCGTCGCCGCGCCAGGTAAGACTCTGGCATTCTAACTGCTAATGTCGAAACCAATTCATTCCGGCGGACGCCCGCTCTGGGCGGAGATATCGCTGAAGGCGCTTGCCGGCAATCTGCGCGTCACGCGGCGGCATATCGGACGCGGGCCGGAGATCCTGGCGGTCGTCAAGTCGAATGCGTATGGCATGGGTGCCGTGGCCGTCACCAAGGCGCTGGAGAAGGCAGGAGCAGACCGCTTTGGAGTGACCTGTGGCGACGAGGGCATTGAGCTGCGCGAGTCGGGTATCCGCAAGCCGATTCTCGTGCTGACCGGATTCTGGCCGGGCGAGGAGCGGCGGTTCATTCAAAACCGGCTGACGCCGGCAGTGACACGCCTGGACGACGTGCGCCATCTTGAGCGCGCCGCAAAGGCCGCGGGCGGGAAATCGCGGCTGCGATTTCATCTGAAGATCAATACCGGGATGAACCGCTTGGGCATTGCTCCGTCTGATTTGCCGGCATTTGCGGCGGCATTGGCCGATTGCCGCCACCTCGCGCTCGAAGGGACGTTCACGCACTTCGCCTCCGCCGAGGATTTCAGCGCGGGGCAGACGGACGATCAGGAGGCCCTGTTTCGCCAATGCCTGGAGCGGCTGCGCGAACTGGGCGTCTCGCCGGGAATTGTGCACATGGCCAATAGCGGCGCGATCTGCGCGCGGCCAAGCACCTGGGCCGACATGGTGCGCCCCGGCGCGATTCTTTATGGATATTATCAGTCGTTCGATCCGCCACAGAAGGAGCGGGAGGTGCGGCGAATGCTGCCCATCGAGCCATGCCTGTCGCTGCGCGCGCGAATCATCTCGCTCCGGGAGTTGCCTGCGGGACAGCCGGTTGGATATTCGGCGAGGTTCGTCACGCAGCGGCCGTCGCGAATTGCGGTGATCAACGCGGGCTATGCCGATGGCATTCTGCGGCAGCGCACGAATCGCGGCGGTATGCTGGTTCGTGGCCGCCGCGCGCCTATCGTCGGCACGATTTCGATGGATTTGACCACGCTCGATGTCACCGACCTGCCGGGAATAACGCTCGGCGACGTGGTGACGATCTATGGCAAGGATGGCGAGGCTGAAATTCGCGTTTCCGACGTGGCTCACGAAATTGGGACTGTCACTTCGGACCTGCTCTGCGCCCTTGGCCGTCGCGTCCCACGCTACTACATCTGATTGCTCCTGCCACGTTAGCGGCATTGACGCTCGCTTTGTCGAAGGTGCTATACTTCTTTTCAGTGGAGTATGACGCGTGTCCCGCGGTTCCGAACGGCGGCAGCGGTTGGCCGGACGAACCCGCGAGAAGTGCCTATGCATTCCATTCATCGGGCCCATGCGTATTCATACCTCATACGGTTCATAGGATGTGACCATGGCAGGGACCTCCAACGTCCCCGAGCGCTCGGCGGGCCGGGGCGGTTCTGATGTTGCACACGCCAAAGTAGCTGCCTATTCCTCCCGAACGACGCCCGATCGCGTTGGCACGTTCTGGGACATGCTGGCCGTTCGGTTTATCTTCGCGCTGGTGTGCAGCGCGGCGGGATTTCACTTCCGTCCGTTCAGCCTCTCGAAGGAACTGGGAGCGGTGGCTGGTCTGGCTTTCGCTATGATTCTTTTCGAAATGCGCCTGCGCAAGGCCAGCCTGCGCCGGCTGATAGGCGCGGCGGCGGGTTCGATTCTCGGCATCCTGGGCGCCTATCTGACTTCGCTGATCCTTACGCACACGACGATGCCGGAGAGCACACGGTCGTTCTTCAGCCTGTCGATTTTTCTGGTGATGGCCTATATCGGCTTGGTGCTTGGGGCGAACAAGGGAGACATGCTCAATCTGCAAGCGCTAGGCGGTCTTTTCGGGAGCGAGCGCAGCATGCGACACTCCGTCAAAGTGCTCGACACCAGCGTGATTATAGACGGGCGGGTCGCGGACATCGCCGAAGCGCTGTTCCTCGATGGTACGATCGTCATCCCGCGCTTCGTGCTGCGGGAATTGCAGGTCGTCGCCGACTCGGCCGATCCGCTGAAGCGGCAGCGCGGGCGGCGCGGGCTGGAAGTGCTCCAGCGCATCCAGAAGATGCCCCATCTGGAAGTCCAGATTGCGGAAGATGATT
Organism: Acidobacteriota bacterium; assembly: GCA_021780215.1. GTDB lineage: Bacteria > Acidobacteriota > Terriglobia > Acidiferrales > UBA7541 > Palsa-295. Next base: position 7,199 of record JAJXZD010000207.1, on the reverse strand, counting down.
TTCCGCAAGTGGCCGATGTGGATATGAAGCTCCTTGAGATGGCCAAGCGGTATAGCGCCAAGGTGGTGACCAACGACTTCAACCTCAACAAGGTGGCTACTCTGCAGGGCATCGAAATCATGAACGTCAACCAGCTCGCCAACGCACTGAAGCCCGTGGTGCTGCCCGGTGAAGCGATGCGTGTGTTCATCCTGCGAGAAGGGAAGGAATACAACCAGGGAGTGGCGTATCTCGACGACGGCACGATGGTGGTGGTGGACGGTGCCCGCAAGATGATCAACAAGACCGTGGACATTATTGTCACCTCGGTCCACCAGACCACTGCGGGCAAAATGATCTTCGGCCGCTACGACGAGCGCGGCGAGCAGGCTCCGCGCCATCCCGCCGCTTCTGCGGAGAGCCATGGTGGCCCCTCGGGAGGCTCCTCCAGCGAGCGACAGCCCCGCCCGGCATTTCCTGAGTCCGGCCGGTCCTAAGAATCCGATGGCTTCCCGCACTCGCACCACACATTCCTGTTGCGCTACACTGGCAGGCCTCTCATGAGCCGCGTCATAGCAATCGTACCGGCCGCCGGGCTGGGCACGCGCATGGGCGCCGACCAGCCGAAGCAGTTCCTTGAGCTCGACGGCGTTCCGCTCATCGTGTTCACGCTGCGGCGTCTGGCAGCCTGCCCGGAGATTGCGGAATTCCTGATCTCCACGCGCGCCGATGACATGGTTTTCCTCGAGGAAATGGTCGCCAAAGCGGCGCTCGGGCGTCCGGCGAGGGTGGTTCACGGCGGAGATACGCGCCAGGAATCCGTGGCCAACGCTCTGGCACAGGCGGATCCGGCTGCTGAGATCATCCTGGTGCACGATGCCGTCCGTCCGTTCGTCACCCGGGCGCAGACCGAGCGGGTGATTGCCGAAGCGCGCGCCCGCGGAGCCGCCATCCTGGGGATTCCGGCAATTGACACAGTGAAGGAAGTGAAGCGCGCCAGCCTGCCGGAGGACGTCGCGCTGATTTCCGCCACAATTCCGCGCGAGCGCATCGTGCTGGCGCAGACGCCACAGGCCTTTTCCGGCGCTCTTTTGCGGGAGGCTTTCCGCAAGGCGCAGCAGGATGGCATCACGGCGTCGGACGAAGCTGCGCTCGTCGAGCGCCTGGGGCACGATGTCTTTGTGGTGCTCGGCTCGGAGCGCAACCTGAAGATCACGCGCCCAGCCGATATGGACCTGGCACGCTTCTACCTCGCCCAGGAGCGCGGTACGCCATGACCTTCTCCGGAATCGGCTACGATCTGCACCGTCTGCGGGAGGGTTGCAAGCTGATGATCGGCGGGATCGAGGTCCCGTTCGAAAAGGGGTCGGTCGGGCATTCCGATGGCGACGTTCTCAGCCATGCGCTGTGCGACGCGCTGCTTGGCACGGCGTGCCTAGGAGATATTGGCACTCATTTTCCGGATACCGACCCGAGATGGAAGGGCGTTTCGAGCCTTCTCTTTCTCGATCACGCGCGCCAGTTGCTCGAGGACCGGCGCCTGCACATCGTCCACGCCGACGCGGTCGTTATCTGCGAAAGGCCCAAGCTGGGCCCGCACTTCCCGGCGATGCGTGCCGCGCTGGCCAAATCTCTTGGCGTGGCCGCCGAGCAGATCAGCCTCAAGGCGAAAACCAACGAGGGTCTCGGCGAGATCGGGCGAGGCGAGGCCATTGCGTGCCATGCCATCGCCACGGTCCGTTCGCACTGACCAGGTGCCGGCCCTTTCCATGCACTGGATAACCGGATTTCACGCGGTGGAGGAGGCGCTGGCGGCGCAGCGGCCGCTGGAGCGGATTGTGCTTGCGCGTGGCCGGCGCGGCGAGCGCGTCGAATCCATCGTCCGCCTGGCAAAGTCCCTCGGCATCCCTGTCCGCTTTGAAGACCGGCTGCAATTGGACCGCCTCGCAGGGACTCGCGATCATCAGGGAGTTGTTGCCCTGGCCGCCGCCAGGGCCGGCGCAGAGTTGGAAGATCTCCTGCAGGGCCACGGAGAGAGCGGATTGTTGGTGCTTCTGGACAGCATCGAAGACCCGCGGAATCTTGGGGCCATTGTGCGGACGGCACTGGCGGCCGGAGCGCATGGCGTGGTCATCCCAGAACGGCGCGCCGCGGGACTGAGCGACACCGTCGAACGGGCCTCGGCGGGAGCGCTGGCGCATCTACCGGTGGCGCGTGTGAAGAATCTGGCCCGCGCCATCGAGCAGGTGAAGGAATCAGGCTACTGGCTGGTCGGCATGGACGAACGCGCGGAGAAAAGTTACTCGGCGGTGGATCTGCGGCGGCCGGTGGGAATCGTGCTCGGCGGGGAAGGCGAAGGATTGCACGAGCTGATCCGGAAGCGTTGCGATTTTCTGGTTTCGATTCCGACCACCGGGCCGGTGCGCTCGCTCAACGTGTCGGTCGCCGCGGGCATCATGCTATTTGAAGTTGTCCGGCAGCGCCGGGCGGGAAATTCCTGAGCTTCGGCCGTCTATTTCTCGTATTTCAGCAGCGAGAAGACGTCCACGCCGGGCAGCTTCGCGCGCCCTCCCAGAAAATTCAGCTCGACGGCGAATGCAGCGCCTATCACTTCGCCGCCCAGTTTACGCACCAGAGTGGTTGCGGCGGCAGCCGTTCCGCCGGTGGCGAGCAGATCGTCGCACACCAGGACGTGCTGGCCGCGGCTGATGGCGTCCTCGTGGATTTCAAGCGTGTCGGTGCCGTACTCGAGCTGGTAGGTGACCGCCGCAGTCTTCCAGGGGAGTTTCTTCGGCTTGCGTACCGGGACGAACCCTGCGCCAAGGCGATAGGCCAGGGCCGGCGCGAAGATAAATCCGCGCGCTTCGATACCGGCGACGACATCCACTTTCCTGCCGTTATAGTGCTCGCACAGCCGGTCCACGAGCGTATGGAAGCCGCTGCTGTCCTTCAAGAGCGTGGTCACGTCATAGAACAGGATGCCCGGCTTGGGATAGTCCGGGATCTCACGAATCAGCCGCTTCAGATCGTCCATGTTCTCCTCTGTGCGCTTCAGGCGCCGTATTCGATGGAAAAGCGGCGCGCGAATCTTTCCTCGACCAATGCTTCCTCCTGCGCTACATCGTCCACGACGGCGCCGTAGGGTCCGCGTTCCAGTTCCTTGCGCAGGGCGGCAAGGGACTGGGCCGTTCCCACGGCGTAGATTTCCACGCGGCCGTCGGGCAGATTTTTCGCGTATCCGGCAATGTCCAGCCGGCCCGCGGCCCGCTGCGCGAAGTTGCGGTACCCCACTCCCTGCACGGCCCCGCTCACATAGAACCGCTTCGCGCTCATCTTTCCGTTCACGGATCGCACGCTTGCCGGCTTGCAAGCGCGCAATTTTAGCAGAGCCATGCCCGGAGCAGAAGAAATTCCAAGGCCAACGGGGTGGACTTGCCCCCGCCACGGAAGCGTCGTGTATCATGGCGGGGTCCGCTATCGGCGGCTTGGCTCAACGCTTCATGCGTCTTTCGCATCTTACAGCGCAAATGAGATTGGCTCCTCGGCGGCTGGCACGGAATCTGGCACTTGCAGCTGCGTTGGTGTCTTTTGCAGTGCCGTGGGCCACCGGACAGCAGGAGGGGCCGATGGCACCTCCGCCCAAGTTTGAAGTCAAGCGGATACCATCGGTCCCGCATCCCGGCCCGCCGCCGATTCCACCCAACGAGATCGTGCAGAAATTTGCAGCGAACGAGGACATCGCCCGGAAGGTGTACGACAGCTACGACTTTTCCCAGTCGGTTTCCATCGAGGAGCTGATGAAGGGCGGCGGGAGATTCAGCGTTTCCGGAGAGATGTATACGAAGCCGGACGGCAAGCGTTATTGGCGCGTTGGGCAAAATCCGGAATCCACCCTCAAATTCACGAGTTTTTCCCTGGAGGATGTCCGCACAATTCTCGACCAGCCGCTCTTCTTCCTGACCCCGGAGGAAATCGGCCACTACAACTTTCTCTACGCCGGGCAGTACAAGCTCGACCAGTTGAATACGTATGTGTTTCAGGTAAAGCCCAAGCTCCTCAGCACCAAGCGGGTATTGTTTCAGGGGGTCGTCTACGTAGATGACCAGGACCTGGCCATCGTCGAGAGCTACGGAAAGTTTGTGAGCGAAATTCCCGGCAGCGGGCAACAGTTGCCGTTCAAGATGTTCGACACGTACCGGGAAAATCTTCAATCGAAGTATTGGCTTCCCACCTACACCAGCTCCGAGGACATTATCAGCATCAAGGACGTCGGTCAGGTGCACTTGCGCCTGATCATCCGCGCGACTGACTTCAAGCTCCCGTCGTCTCCGGCGGCCGGAACCTCCGGGGCTGCCGGAAGCCGCTTGGCGCCTCTCGCCGATTAGGCCATGCAGAGGTGTTGTGGCAGCTCGCGGATGGAATCGAGCAGCAGGTCCGGCCGGGCTGCGCGGATGCGCTCGGCCGTGGGGAACGGGCCCAGGACGCCGATTGGTCTCACCGCTGCGCGGCGCGCCATCTCGATATCCTCGGCGGCGTCGCCGACGTAAACGCACTCCTCGGGGCGGGCGCCGAGGCGTTCCAGGGCCAGCCTAAGCGGCGCGGGATGGGGCTTCTTTCGCGGGGTGTCTTCGCTGAATACGCAGGTGGGAAAGCTGGCGGACAGGCCGAAGCGGCGAATTTGCCCGCTCACCCGATCCTGGCTGCCGCCGGTGACGATCGCCAGCCGGTATCTGCTGCGCAGCGCGCGTACGACACTTCGCGCGCCCGGCAGCAGCTTGGGGCGCTGCTTGCGATACGCGGCACGCCAGAGCCGGTCCGCCAGCGGCCATTTCGCGCGGGGGAGCCGCGCAGCCCGGTAAACCTCATACCAATTCGGGCAATAGTGCCGCTCCAGATCCTCGACTCCCCAGGCGATTCCGAGTGCGTGGAACATGGCGAGATAGGCACGGAGGTCCGCCTGGTAGGAATCGAGCAGAGTCCCATCCCAATCGAGCAGGACGGCGCGGGCAGAAAAAGGGGAAGCGTTTGCCACAAGACAACTGTATCAGAAGCACGCACGAAGAGGGGCGCGCGGCGGTCGCCAGCAGAAAGCGCAGCCCGCTACCGCACAGGGGCGCGCATGGGGATCACGTCGTCGCGTTTCAGGGCAAAGTCGTCGAAGCTTGCGGCGTATCCGCGCCAGCCGGGCATGCCGCAATCCTCGGCGCGGACGATGTGAGCCGCGGTGCACATCTGAACGCGGCCAAATCCCAGGGGCCGTTCGACAAGGGCCACTTCCATTTCGATGGCCGTCCCGGGCGCGATGTCTCGCGGAGCGAGGAAATAGACTCCGCTCGAGCTGATATTTCGGGTTACCAGAGAGACAGGAACGGGCTCGGGAGTTTCGCCGATGCGCGTCAGGCAAAGAGGAAGCGACAGCACGGCGCGCGGATAGCGACGCCGCTCGTCGGCTACACCGACTGCATGTGTGGGAACGCGGTCGAAACGGCGCGGACCAGGCTTGCCCGAGACTGCGGGAACGCTTTGTGTATACGGTTCAAATTCATGCAGAGGCGCGATCGCAGCCTGCTGCCCATCCCTATGCGGAGCAGCCCCCATGACACATCCCCCAAACCCCGGCGCATGTTGCCCCCGGCCGGGCCTTACGAATATGGGGGAAGAGATAAGGTGCGTCAAGGGCCGCAGTAGCTGAGTGCCGTATGATGTAACCCCATCGGGTGCCACTCGGGTCGTCGCTGGGGAAGACGCATATGCCTACAAAAAGAAGGGCTTTCGAGCGGGAATTTGGCCGCGAAATCCGGATAACCGCCTTCGATTGAATTTCGATATTGTACGGCTGAGAGGAAAGGGATTCGGGGGCAGGGCGAAAATGGCAACGAGCAGCGAATTGCGAAAGGGAAGCAAAGGAATGGGCGCGAGGAAATCACTTTGGCGAGCCGTGACGGCGCGCGAACGCGATGCCGACGGAACGTTCGTGTATGCCGTGCGGTCAACTGGGATCTACTGCCGCCCATCGTGTCCATCCCGCAAGCCGCTTCGTGAGAATGTTGTTTTTTTTCGGGGTGCGGATGCCGCGGAACGGAGCGGCTTCAAGCCGTGCCGCCGATGCCATCCCGATGGGTCTTCCGCTCCAGACCCTCGTTTGGAGGCAGTCGCGCGAGCTTGCCGGGCAATTGACGCCGGAATCGTGGGCGGGCCGGATTGGCAGAGGAGCGAGAGAGAACATTTGACTCTTATGGATCTCGCCAAAATTTCCGGAATGAGCTCTCATCAACTTGCTCGCGCGTTCCGCCGGGCAATGGGCATTAGTCCGAGCCAATATGCTGACGAGCTGCGCATGCGCCGCTTGAAATTGAGCTTGCGGGAGGGAAGTGACGTGACCTCTGCTCTTTATGAGGCGGGATTCGGGTCCTCCAGCCGGCTCTATGAGCGTGCCCGGCCCCATCTGGGCATGACTCCGGGGGAATACCGGAGAGGAGGAGCTGGGATGCAGATTCACTTTGCGATCACGGATTGTCCCCTGGGCAGGATTCTGGTTGGTGCGACGCAATTCGGAATCAGTGCTGTCTATTTCGGCAAAACGGACCGCGCGCTGCAAGCCGAGTTGCGGCGCGAGTATCCGAGAGCCGAACTTCTGGCCGCCCGTCCCGGCCGGGGAAGCGCGGGAGAGCTTAGGAAATGGGTCGAGCAGATTGTTCGCCACCTGCGGGGACACCTCACCAGCTTTGACCTGCCGGCGGACGTCCGCGCCACCGCGTTTCAGCGTAGGGTTTGGGAAGAACTGCGGCGGATTCCGTATGGCTCCACGCGCACGTATGCCCAGATCGCGCAATCCATTGGACGCCCCTCGGCTGTTCGGGCCGTGGCGCGGGCTTGCGCGACGAATCCTGTCGCTGTTGTTGTGCCGTGCCACCGCGTGGTGCGCAGAGACGGAAGCCTTGCCGGATATCGCTGGGGGGTGGCCCGGAAACGCGCACTATTGAATAGGGAATCGAAAGCGGTCGCGCGGGCCAGCGCAGGAGTTAAGACAAGGAGTCTGCGGAAGAATCGTTAGTACACGTGCTTTAGCAGGTCAGCCTCGGGGCTTCACTTTTTGGGTGCCCTTGGGCCAGTGCGGCTTGAACTTGGAATCCGGGATGTAAGCGTTGCGAACTACGTGGGAATAGCGAACCACGGAATAATCACCAGAGCCCGCCTCGACAAACTTCTGCTGAGCTGGC
>JAJXZD010000143.1 GCA_021780215.1 Acidobacteriota bacterium | reverse complement strand
CGTGGATTAAGCCGGCGGGATCTTCCGTCTGCCCCGCGCTCCTCGCAAAAATCCTGCCGTCAGCGGAGAGGTTTTGCGGCAGATGCCTGCGCTTCTTGCAGCCATTTCCAATCCTCCGCGCTCAGATGAACTCCGGCCAGCAGGTCGGGGCGATTCCGCAGCGTCTTCGCCAGAGCGGCATTGCGCCGCCAGCGGCGAATCTCTTCATGGTTGCCGCTCAGAAGCTCGGCGGGGACTTCCCAGCCGCGAAACGTCTGCGGCCGCGTATAGTGCGGACAGTCGAGGATTCCGCGGCTCAACGCGGGTGTCTCGCCACCCGCAACGAGCCTGGCGAGCCATCCGGGCGCGGACGGTTCCTCTCCGGCATCCGGGCCGCTCCCCGTGAACGATTCATTCACCGCCGAATCCTCGTTTCCCAGCGCCCCGGGAAGGAGCCGCGTGACCGCCTCGATGATCATCGCCGCGGGCAGTTCCCCTCCGGAAAGCACAAAATCGCCGATGGAAATCTCGTCACTTGCCAGATGCTCGGCCACGCGCTCATCCACTCCCTCGTACCGCCCGCAGAGCAGTACGATGCGCTCAAGTCCCGCGAAGCGCCGCGCGGTCTCCTGACGGAAAAGCTTTCCGCTCGCGGAGAGCAGCACCACCGCCGTTCGCGGCGCGCCGGCTGCGTTTTCGCCCACCAGCGTCTCCATCGCCTCAAACAGCGGCTCGGGCTTCATTACCATGCCCTCCCCGCCGCCAAACGGGCGATCGTCCACGGTGCGATGGCGGTCGTGGGAAAAATCGCGCAGATCGTGAATATGCGGCTCAATTACGCCGGCTTCACGGGCCCGCCGGACGATCCCATACTCAAGCGGTCCGGCGAAAAAGTCCGGGAAAATGGTGATGACATCGAATCGCATGGATATTCAGTGTAGCGCAAAGGCGCCGGGCGCGCCCTTACGGACGGTTCAGCTCGCGCAGTCCTTCGGGAAGAACCGCCTCGATGCGTCGCTCCGCCACGTCAATCCGCACGCAAATTTCCTGCGCCAGGGGAATCAGCAGCTCGCCGTGCGGAGAATCCACCGCCAGCACCGGCGTCCCCCCGCCTATGAATTGCACGTCCCGTACCCGGCCAACCATTCCATGCCCCCGTTCGTGCACCTCGCAGCCGATCAGGTCGGTCACGTAGTAGCTGCCGGAGGGAAGAGGCATCCGTTCGGAGAGAGGAATCTGCACTTCGAGGCCTGCCAGCTTTTCCGCGTCCATGATGGAATCCGATCCTGCAAAGTGGAAAATCGCCTGGCCGCCGCGGCTCTGGCTCAGCCAGCACGAGCGGATCTGTACGCGCCGCGGGGCAGACCGCCCGTTCCACAGCTCGGCGGAAGCCAGCCGCGTCAGGCGTTCGGGAAAGTCGGTCAGGATTTCCGCGGCCACTTCACCCCGGCGTCCGTGGGGGCGCAAAATGCGCGCCACGGTGGCGCGCGGCCCTTCTGGCGGTGCTTCGTGGCTCACGCTACTCGAGGATTTCCAAGGTGTAACGCTTCTTGAGCTTCATGCCCGCCGCGCCCAGCAGGGTGCGGATGGACTTCGCCGTGCGCCCCTGCCTTCCGATCACTTTGCCGAGATCCTCCGGGTGGACGCGCAGTTCGAGGACGGTCACCTGCTCCCCGTCCACCGCGTGGACCTGCACATCCTCGGGATGATCCACGAGCGCCTTGGCTATCGCCTCCACCAGTTCCCTCATCGTGTCCCCTCCACAGTGCCCCTTGTCCAGCGGGGAGATGCGCTTGAACGTGAGCGCAAAGTATGCGCCAGGCTCGCTGTGAAGTAAGACGCTTCAGGCGGGTTTGCGGTTGCGTAGCAGGCTGCGGACAGTATCGCTCGGTTGCGCGCCCTTGCCAATCCAGTACTGGGCGCGCTCCCCGTTGATTTTCACGGCGGCAGGCTTCTTCTGCGGATCGTAGGTGCCCAGGATCTCGACAAAGCGGCCGTTGCGCGGACGGGTTTTCTCCGTCACCACCACGCGATAGAATGGGTGCTTTTTCTTGCCGATCCGGGCCAGGCGAATCGTTAACACTCGAAATTCCTCCTCATCTCAATTCGTACAGTATAGCGGACCCTATCGCTTTTCACCTACCGCATTTTCTTCCGGCGGGGTCTCCGCCACGGGGTTATTTCAGTCCGGCGAACTTGCCGAGGCCGCGGTTCTTCATCCTTGCCATGCCGCCATATTGCTTCATCATCCGGCGCATGTCGCCATACTGCTTGAGCACCTGGTTGACTTCCTGGACGGTTGTCCCGCTGCCGCGGGCGATGCGCTTGCGGCGTTTGCCGTCAATGAGGTTGTGGTCCGCGCGCTCCCGCGCCGTCATCGAATTGATGATCGCCTCGGTGGTCTTCAGCTGCTTCTCGTCAATCTGCGCGTCCTTGGGTATCTTCGCGAAGGGCCCGATCTTCGGCAGCATGCCCATCAACTGCTCGACCGAGCCCATCTTGCGAATCTGCCGCAACTGGTCCCGAAAATCCTCGAGCGTGAAATCGTCCTCACGCAGCTTGCGCTCGAGCTCCCGGGCTTTCTTTTCGTCCACCGTCTTCTGCACGCGCTCGATCAGCCCAAGCACGTCGCCCATGCCCAGAATCCGTCCCACGATGCGGTCCGGCTGGAAAGGCTCGATCGCGTCGTATTTTTCGCCCACGCCCGCGAACTTGACCGGCGCGCCGGTCACCTTGCGGATGGAAAGCGCCGCGCCGCCCCGCGCGTCGCCGTCGAGCTTTGTCAGAACCACCCCGGTGACCCCGAGCCGCTTGTGAAATTCGCCCGCCGAACGCACCGCGTCCTGCCCAATCATCGCATCGGCCACGAAGAGAATCTCCGCCGGATTCAGCTCGCGCTTCAGTACCGTCAGCTCGTTCATCAGCTCGTCGTCAATGTGCAGACGCCCGGCCGTGTCCACCAGGATCACGTCGCAGGCCGAAAGCTTCGCCTCGCGCACCGCGCCGCGCACGATCTCGAGCGGCTTGTCCGTGCCTGCGCCGGGCCAACACGGAGTCCCGGTGGCCTTGGCAACCTGCGCGAGTTGCTCGCGCGCCGCCGGGCGGTAGACGTCCGTGGAAACCACGAGCGGCCGATGGCCGTGCTCGGAAAGCCATCGGGCGAGCTTTCCCGTCGAGGTCGTCTTGCCGGAGCCTTGCAGCCCCACGATCAGCCATACCGAGGGGGGCCGCGAGGAGAACTGCGGCCGCGCCTCGGCTCCCAGCAGTGCGGCGATCTCGTCGCGCACAATCTTAACCACCTGCTGGTCCGGCGAAAGCTGCAGCAACACTTCTGCGCCCAGCGCCTTCTGCCGCACATGAGCAATGAATTCATCCGCGACGGCCAGATTGACGTCGCCATCAAGCAGCGCCTCGCGGATTTCCGCCAACGCCCCGTCGAGATGTTCCTCGGAGAGCTTGCCTTGCCCACGCAGGTTCTTGAAGGTGCGCTGTAACTTTTCGGTCAGTGTCTCAAACATGCTCGCGAACGCCGCTCCACAGTCCGGCCCCGCTCCGCGAGGCCTGCCTCTTCTAAAATTAGGTTAGCAATCCCGCAAGGGGAATGGAAGGCCTGGCTCGCGCCGGTTGACGGCTCCCCCAGGGCTATATCGCTCCCGCACCATCTGCCCGGCGTGCCTCTCCGCCCGGTTTCCCCAAAAAAACAGCCCCGGTTGTGCCGGGGCTGTCGGGAAAAGCCGATTGAGTTTGACCGTGGCTAATCGCCGGAGACGGGAGTGGCCTCCGCCGGTTCAGTCTGTTCCGTACGCCCATGGCCATTGCCATTGGCAGGCGCGGCCGGGGCGCGATTCACGGGCGCGCCCGGAACCGCGGTGAGGACTTCGCCGATGGATTCGATCTGGACGATGGGCTCCTGGGTCTTTTTCAGCACCAGTTCCTCGTAGATTCTGCGAACCTTGGCCGCCTCCTCGAACGCCTTCTTCCGGCGCAGGCGGTCTTCCTCGGCTGCGGTCACCGGGATATCGTGCTCGATGTGCCGCACGCGCCCGGCGTCCTCGGCGTCAATCTTCAGCGAGTGCTCGTAGCTCTCCAGGTCAACGCTCCGGTTCTTTGCGTAGATCTGGTGTTTGCCGTGGCTCTTATACCACTCGGCGACGGTCGCGTTCTTGTACATGTTCTCGATAATCTTCCGCCAGCCGATGCCGGTATTGTAGGCGCAGAAGGAAATCTCGCCCTGTTGCGTGGCATAGGGAATGATGCACATCTCCGTGCGCCGGAAGTCGTAGTTGAACAGGTCCTGGAACCACATGCCGGCAATGAACAGGAAGTTCCAGGGGTCTTCGGCGCGCCGCTTCATCGCGTCCTCATAGGTGCGGTCGGGACTCGTGCGGCCATATTTCTTGTGCGAGTTCCTCGAAAGCGCCCAGGTCTTGTCGAACTTCAACCACAGGTCCTTCAGCTTGAGGCTGGGCGGGGCCTGGAACGGCTTGTAATTCTTGAGCAGGGCCAGGGCCATCATGAAATTCGAAAAGCCCTTGCCGCGCGCCGCATCCGTGATCGAATTGACGTCACGCGTCAACCGCTGGGCATCCAGGAACCGCGGCACCGGCGCCCACTCCTGGGTCTCCTTGTTGATCATCAACGCCGTGCCCACCCCGCAATTGGGATGGCATCCACAGGAAAGCGAGCCCCATTGCGAATCCGGCCCGTGCACCAGGTCGGAGAAGTTCGCGAACGTGCTGATGAAGGAAATGGGGAACCAGTCGCGCGTCGGCTCAATCTTCCCCACTTGCCGGCTGACGTCCTGCGCCAGATGCGACAGCGTATACCGCTGGCGGATGCGCCGCTCCGGTGTGATGTCCTCGTCGCGACCGGTGAACGACACGGGCTGGAAGGACACAAAGGAAATCTTTCTGGGATTCTCCATCGCGAACTTCACGATTGGTCCCACCTGATCGTTGTTCACGTTGTTGACGATCGTGGTCACCAGCACAATCTCGATTCCCACCTCGTGCATGTTCTCGATCGCCCGCAGCTTTACGTCAAAGAGATTGCCCACCTGCCGGTGGCTGTTGGCGTCGTTGCCGATGCCGTCGAATTGCAAATAGGCATAGCGCATCCCGGCCTCAAACGCCTTCCGCGCAAACTCCTTGCTCTTGGCGAATTCGATGCCATTGGTCGCCGCCTGCACGCTGTTGTAGCCGACCTTCCGCGCATAGGCCACGGCGTCCAGAAAACGGGGGTGCATGGTCGGTTCGCCGCCCGAAAACTGCACAGACATCTGCCGGCGCGGCTTGATACGCAGCGCGTTGTCGAGAATTTCGGTGATCTCTTCCCAGCCCAACTCATGGACGTAGCCCACCTGGTTGGCATCCATGAAGCAGGGATCGCACATCATGTTGCAACGGTTGGTCAGATCCACCGTCAGTACCGCGCCGCGCCCGTGCCGCACCGTGCTCGAACCATGGCGGTGCAGGTCTTCGTCGTTGTGCGCTGGGATGTCGCGGCCCGGGAACTGGCTCTCAATCCACGCCAGAAACTTGGAGTCCACGGCCATCAGGTCCTCGTACTTTCCGTGGATGGGGCATTCCTTCACCATCCAAACCTGGCCGTCGCGCTCGATGATCTGCGCTTTGATCTCGCCGACCTTCTCGTGAACCAGGTCGGTCCAGTCCTTCTTCCCGTCCAGGATAGCGGCGCGTGCCTCCTTGACGCAGTCGGGGCAGAGTGAGTCGGTGGTCCGCGGCCAGCCGAGCGTGGGCTTGGACTTCTCCCACGACTTCAGCAGCGGCTTATCCGACCACTTCGGCGTGAACGAAGGGTTTGGCGCTTTCATCCCGTTGAAGAATTGGACGGTATTGAACGTCGCGGCTGCGGTCTTGCACAGCGCCCAATCCAGAGACTTCCAAATCTGATTGCCAGCCTTGCTCGACATATGCCTCGACCCCTCCTCAGAATCGCGTGCGCTAAAAATTACCTTTTTGGCCCGATTACCACGCCAGGTGACACCCAGCGCGCCCCCGTAACCGGTTACAGGACTATAGTTTCCCCCATCCCTACCAGGGCGTCCAGCTTATCACATCCAATGGTGAAATTCCCGGCCTGAATGGCTCCTGGGGCCACCCAACGGCAGCATCCCGGATCCCTGAATTGGCCTTGGGAACCACTAGGAGGGCCTGGCTCTTTCCGAATCTGGCCGGAGAACTTCTACTCCCTAATCGAGATTGAGCGGTGTCCGCAGGACGGCAATTGCGAAGTGAGCCAGGTGTGGGGCTTCGTCATCCAGCTGAATCCAGCGCACTACGCAGTGGTCCTTTAGGTATTGCGAGACCTTCGCGTCGTTAATTCCTAAATAGTCCGCCAAGCGGGACTGGATCCCGCCTTCGGATTGGCCCCGGCCGCTTTGGCCCTTCCCGCGCCGCCGCACCATGTTGCCCACGCCAATGCGCAGCGTTTGGCAGGCCTCGATGTAATAGGACGTCACCTGATCAGAATCCGAAAGCAAAAAAACTCCCGGCCCAGCGGGGGCTTCATCCGCTTCATCGAGGCGGTGCAAAGGGCCGGCTACCAATCGCCGGAGCAGCGATTCCAAATGAGCCATGCGCGACGCAAGCGCAGGCTCGATGGCCCGGCCATGCGCAACGCGCTCCGAAGGCAAGAGCGGCGCTGATGGTTCAACGGGGGCCGGCCGTGGGGGTGCGGCAAAAACTGGTTCAGCAACATTCGTCTCCGCCGGCACCGGGGCAACTCCTGCAAAAGCTCGCGAAGGCAATCCGCCTTTGCTCCGGCTGCCGCGTCCGCCCCGGCGTCCGCGACGCCGCTTTTTCCTGCCCGTCTCCCCGCCTACCGGCGCTGCGGGAGCAGGCGCCAACAGCTCCTGCGGGGTTGCATCCTCGGAAAACTCACCCATTGGTCGCGGAGCGCGCGCCTCCTCAAATCCTGCCACTTCCGGGGTCTCCAGCGGAATCGCCGCTGCTTCGGCGATGATGGCGGTTTCGGCGTCTGCGGGGGAGGGTGCCTCGGCGTGAGGCTCGGCGGAAGATTCCGGAGCACGCTCCGGAATGGGAGCGCCAATCCGCGTGAGCGCTTCTTCGGCTTTCTTCTTCCAATCAGCGCGCCGGAATCGCTGCGCCGCGATCGTGTACCACTTGGCGGCCTCGTCGGTATGCGCGGACTTCTCCTCAATCGCGCCTATCTCCCACGCCACCATGGCGTCTCGGGTGCGCTGATAGAGGTCGGAGAGCTTTGCCGGAGCGTCCGGGCTGTTCTTCGCCTTGCGGATGCGTGCTTGAATTTGCCGCCAGTCTGCCATGCGCCCGTATTGTAACAGCACTAGCCGGAATGGCCAATGAAGTCCGTCAAAAAAACCGACTGCCGCCGCATCTCGTGGGGGGAGAGGCCGTTCGGCGGCCCGCCGCTCCCCCGGCGTGCGCCAGCCCCTAATTTTCGGTACACTTCCCCTCGAGGCTGAACATGGCCATGAAGCTTCCCGTCTACATGGACAATCACGCGACAACGCGCGTGGACCCGCGCGTGCTCGAGACCATGCTGCCCTTCTTCACCGAAAACTACGGCAATCCGGCCAGTCGCACTCACGAATACGGCTGGAAGGCCGAGGAAGCGGTCGAAACCGCCCGCGGACAGATTGCCCGGTTGATTCATGCCTCACCACGCGAAATCGTATTCACCAGCGGCGCAACGGAATCCGACAACCTGGCGATCAAGGGCGTTGCGGAAATGCACCGCGCCAAGGGCAACCACATCATCACCCAGGCCACCGAGCACAAGGCGGTCCTCGACTGTTGCAAGCGGCTGGAAGCAGACGGCTATGAAATCACACGGCTGCCCGTGGCGAGCGGCGGCCGCGTCAACCCGGACGATCTGCGCCGCGCGATCACGCCAAAAACAATTCTGATATCCGTGATGTACGCCAACAACGAAACCGGCGTCATTCAGCCCATTCCCGAAATCGGCCGCATCGCCAGGGAAGCCGGCGTCCTCTTCCACGTGGATGCGGTGCAGGCCGTGGGGCGCATTCCCGTGGACGTGGAGCTCGACTCAATTAATCTGCTCTCGATCTCTGCCCACAAGATGTACGGCCCCAAAGGTGCCGGCGCTCTCTACGTCCGGCGCAAAAGCCCGCGCGCGGAGCTGGCTCCGATGATGGATGGCGGCGGACATGAACGCGGGCTGCGTTCGGGAACGCTCAACGTTCCCGGAATCGTCGGCCTGGGCAAGGCCTGCGAGATTTGCGAGCGGGAAATGC
>JAJXZD010000024.1 GCA_021780215.1 Acidobacteriota bacterium | reverse complement strand
CGGCGCGCCATCCACCAGGTCCTTGGCTTCCTTCAGGCCCAGGCTGGTAACCTCGCGGACCGCCTTGATCACATTGATCTTGTTGGCGCCCACTTCGGTCAGGACCACGGCGAACTCGGTCTTCTCCTCCACCGCTCCCGCCGCTGCCCCCGCTGCTCCGCCAGCCATCACCACCGGTGCCGCCGCTGCCGCCGAAACTCCGAACGCCTCTTCCATCTTCTTCACCAGTTCGGAGGCCTCCAGCAGTGTCAGCCCCTTGATCTCTTCAAGAATCGTCTCCACTTTGCTTGCCATAACCTTCTCCGTCCTCCTCGAATATAAAAGTTCGCCTGAGAAAATCGAAATTACCCGCCCGCCTCCGGGGCGTCTTCCGGCGCGGCCCCTCCCGCGAATTTCCCCGCCTTCACCGCCTCGCTGGTGACCACCGCCAGATTCCTTGGCAGTGCCGCCAGCGCCGTGGCCACGCGCTGCGCCGGCGCGTTCAGCAGGAACATGATCTTGCTCAGCAGCTCCTCTCTGCTCGGTAGCTGCGCCAGCTGCACGATCTCCGGAATCGAGAGAACCCGCCCCTCAACCCATCCCGCACGGAACTGGAATGCAGGGACCTCCTTCGCCACCTTGGTCAAAATCTTCGCCAGCGCCACCGGATCGGTCTTGGTGTAGGAGATCGAATTCGTACCCTTCAAATTCTTCAGCAGGCCCTCCGTGGGAGTGCCGACGGCAGCGCGCTCCGCCATCGTGTTCTTCACCACCTCATAATGCCCGCCCGCGCCCTCGACCGCGCGCCGCAACTGCGTGTCCTGCTCCACGGTGATTCCCTGAAAGGTGGAGAGAATCACGGTCGAAACCGTGGCCAGCTGCGCGCGCAGCTCCTCCGCCTGGGCTTTCTTCTCGGCCTTTTTCTTCATGCCCAATTCCCCCTCTTCCGCCTGCCCGTTACGCGGCGGCCGCCGTGGCCGCTTCCGCTTCGGTGTGGTCAATCATAATCCCCGGCCCCATGGTCGAGGTCAGCGTGATCTTCTTGATGTACTTCCCTTTCGCCGCCGCCGGCTTGGACTTCACCACCGCCGCCAGCAGTGCCTGAGCGTTCTCGGCCAGGCTCTTGGCCGGAAAGCTGACCTTCCCCACCGGCGAATGGATGATCCCGGTCTTGTCCATGCGGAATTCGACTTTGCCGGCCTTGATTTCCTTCACCGCACGAGCCACTTCGAACGTCACGGTGCCGGTCTTCGGATTGGGCATCAGCCCGCGCGGCCCGAGCACCTTGCCCAACCGCCCGGCGGATTTCATCATGTCCGGCGTGGCGATCACCGCCTCATAATCGGTCCAGCCCTCGGTGATCTTCTGCACCATGTCCTCGCCGCCCACGAAATCAGCGCCGGCTTCCTGCGCCTCGCGGACCTTTTCTCCGCTCGCGATCACGAGCACGCGCTTCGATTTCCCTAGCCCGTGCGGCAGCACCACTGTGCCGCGCACCATCTGGTCCGACTGTTTCGGATCCACGCCCAGATTGATCACCAGCTCGGCAGTCTCGTCGAACTTCACGTAGTGTGCCTTGCGAAGAAGCTCGGCGGCTTCCTCCATGTGATAGACGCGCGGCTCGACCAGCTTGCGCGCGCGCTCGATGTTCTTTCCCACCGCTTTGGCGCTGCGGCCCATGGCTCTCTCTCCCGCCTCCTAGGATTCGGCTACTTCAATGCCCATGTTGCGGGCCGTGCCCATCACCGAACGGATTGCCGACTCGAGATTGGTCGTATTCAGGTCGGGCAGCTTGGTCCGCGCGATCTCTTCCACCTGCTTGCGCGTCACCTTCGCCACCTTGACGCGGTTCGGTTCGGGCGACCCCTTCACGATCCCGGCGGCGCGCTTCAACAGCTCCGAGGCCGGCGGCGTCTTCAGAATGAACGAAAAGGTGCGGTCGCTATAGATCGTCACCAGCACAGGAATGATCATCCCGTCCGGCTCTTTCGCCGTCTTGGCGTTGAACTGCTTGCAGAAATCCATGATGTTCACGCCCTGCGGCCCGAGTGCCGTGCCCACGGGGGGCGCGGGCGTCGCCTTCGAAGCCGGCAACTGCAGCTTCACCGTTGCTTGAACCTTCTTGGCCATCTCTTTCGTCCTCTGCCGGCCTTCGCGCCGGCTCTGCTCGAGCCCGTTGCGGCCGGCTCTACGCCACCTTCTCGACCTGCCCGAAATCCAGCTCAACCGGCGTGGAGCGCCCGAAGATCGTCACCGAAACCTTCAGCGTGCTGCGGTCCGCGTTCACGTCCTCGACCACGCCCGTGAAATTCGCGAAGGGACCTTCGCCGATGCGCACTTTCTCTCCGCGCTCGAACGACAGCTTCGGCTTCGGCTTCTCCGCCGTGGTCGTCGCCCGGTTCAGAATGTTCTGTACTTCTTCTTCGGTGAGCGGCGAAGGATACTGGCCCGAGCCGACAAATCCGGTCACCTTCGGCGTCGAGCGGACCACGTGCCAGGTCTCATCATCCATGTCCATCTCGACCAGCACATATCCCGGATAGCACATCCGCGGAGAAATCACCTTCTTCCCCGCGCGCACCTCGACCACGGATTCGGTCGGGATAATCACCTGGCCGATCCGCTCTCCCAGCCCAAAGGCCGTCACGCGACCTTCCAGGCTCTCCTTCACCTTCTTCTCAAACCCCGAATAGGTGTGGACGATGTACCACTGCTTGGCCATGCTCGTTCCTTCAGTGATTCGAAAAGTAATGCAGCACCCAGTTCGCCGCGCGGCCAAAAACCGAATCGGTCACAAAAAAATAGAGCCCGAAGAATGTCACGGTCAGCGTTACCACAATTGTCGTGGACCAAACTTCCGATCGTGACGGCCAGTTGACCTGCTTCATCTCCACGCGCACATCGTGCAAAAAGGCGCGCAGTCGCCGCGGGTACTCGGCAATCTTGCTGAGCGGCCCGGGAACCGAAAATGGTGCGCTTCCGCTTCCTGCCTCTTCTTTGTTCAATTTCGCTGCCTGTGCCATCTTCCCGGCCGTCCCGCCGCTCCTTCGACCTTCTTCCAAAACTGGCAGGGGAGGAGGGATTCGAACCCCCACATCCGGTTTTGGAGACCGGCGGTCTGCCGTTGAACCTACTCCCCTGCATTCCGTCTCGGGCGCTTCCTACGCCCCGCAAACCCGGCAGTCCCGCTCCCCAAACCCTGCCGACCTACTTCACTTCCTTGTGCCCGGTGTGCTTCCGGCAGGTGTTGCAAAATTTCCGCGTCTCCAGCCGGTCGGAATGCTTCTTCCGGTTCTTGGTTGTCGTGTAGTTCCGGTTCTTGCAATCGTTGCACTGCAATGTGATGATTTCGCGCATGGGCTACTCGATGATCTCCGTGACCGCGCCGGCCCCCACGGTGTGCCCGCCCTCGCGGATCGCAAACCGCAGCCCCTTCTCCAGCGCCACCGGCGTAATCAAGGTGATCTCCATCGACACATTGTCCCCCGGCATCACCATCTCCACCCCGCTCGCCAGCTTCACATCTCCCGTCACGTCCGTCGTCCGAAAATAAAACTGCGGCCGGTACCCCGTGAAAAACGGCGTGTGCCGCCCCCCCTCTTCCTTCGTCAGCACGTACGCCTCCGCCTTGAACTTCGTGTGCGGCGTGATCGACCCCGGCTTGCACAGCACCTGCCCACGCTCCACCTCGTCCTTCTCCGTACCCCGCAACAACAGCCCCACATTGTCTCCCGCTATCCCCTCGTCCAACAGCTTCCGGAACATCTCCACGCCCGTCACCGTCCGCTTCATCGTCGGACGAAATCCCACAATCTCCACTTCCTCCCCCACCTTCACCTTCCCTCGCTCAATCCGCCCCGTCACCACCGTCCCACGCCCCGATATCGAAAAAATGTCCTCAATCGGCATCGCAAACGGCTTGTCCACATCCCGCTGCGGCAGCGGCACGTTCTTGTCCACCGCCTCCATCAACTCCAATACCGACTTCTCCCACTTCGCGTCCCCTTCCAGCGCCTTCAGCGCCGATCCTCGAATCACGGGCACCGTATCCCCAGGAAACTGATAGGTCTTCAGCAGCTCCCGCACCTCCAGCTCCACCAGCTCCAACAGCTCCGGGTCCTCCACCGCGTCGCACTTGTTCAAAAACACCACGATGTACGGCACCCCCACCTGCCGCGCCAGCAAAATGTGCTCCCGCGTCTGCGGCATCGGCCCGTCCGTCGCCGCCACCACCAATATCGCCCCGTCCATCTGCGCCGCCCCCGTGATCATGTTCTTCACATAATCCGCATGCCCAGGGCAATCTATGTGCGCATAGTGCCGGTTCGCCGTCTCGTACTCCACGTGCGATACCGCAATCGTGATCCCTCGCTCCCGCTCCTCCGGAGCGTTGTCTATCGTGTCAAACGCCCGAAACGCCACCTTCGGGTTGTTCTTCGACAACACCCTCGTGATCGCCGCCGTCAACGTCGTCTTCCCGTGGTCGATGTGCCCTATCGTCCCCACGTTCACGTGCGGCTTCACCCGCTCAAATTTCTCCTTGGCCATGTGCGTCGGCTCCTCTGCCTCTGCGTTACTCGCTCGGTCTGGTGATCAGGATCTCACGGCTTTGCCCGTGGCCCGGGCGATCACTTCCTCCGAAACATTCCCCGGGGCTTGCTGATAATGCGAAAAGTGCATCGTAAAGCTGCCGCGGCCTTGCGTGCGGCTGCGAATTTCCGTTGCGTAGCCAAACATCTCGGCCAGCGGGACCTGGACATTGATGATTTCACTGCCCACGCGGGATTCCCGTCCCTGCAACTGTCCGCGCCGGGAGTTCAGGTCGGCGATCACCGGGCCCATGTACTCCTCCGGCACGACGACCTCGACACGCATGATCGGCTCGAGCAGCTTCGGATTGGCGCGGTGGCAGGCCTCTTTGAATGCCATCGAGCCGGCGATCTTGAAAGCCATCTCCGAGCTATCCACATCGTGATAGCTTCCGTCCAGCACGATCACGGCCAGGTCCACCATCTCGTAGCCAGCCAGGACGCCCGTTTCCATCGCCTCAAGCACACCGTCCTCAATGGGAGGGACGAATTCCCTGGGAATCGCGCCGCCCACGAGTTTATCGATAAACAGGAGCCGGTGTTCTTTGTCGAAGCGCCACTTTCCGCCCTTCCCTGCAATCCGCTTGGCCAGCTCGTCGAGCTCATCGGTGGACATCTCACGCATGTCCTCGTGGCCCGCGTTGGGGAGGGGCTGCACCGACAGTTTGACGTGGCCGTACTGGCCGCGCCCGCCGGTCTGGCGGATGTATTTTCCTTCCGCTTCGGCGAGCTTCAGAATCGTTTCCCGGTAGGCCACCTGCGGCTTGCCGACGTTGGCCTGCACATTGAACTCCCGCATCATGCGGTCCACGAGAATTTCCAGGTGCAGCTCGCCCATCCCGGAAATCAGGGTCTGGTTCGTGTCATCGTCGGTATGCACGCGGAAGGTGGGATCTTCCTGAGCCAGCTTGGAGAGGGCGCTGCCCATCTTCTCCTGATCCGCCTTGGTCTTGGGTTCGATGGCGACGGAAATGACCGGCGTGGGAAATTCAATGGATTCGAGGACGACGGGCTTCTCTTCGCTGCACAGGGTGTCGCCCGTGCTTACGTTCTTCAATCCGACGCAGGCCGCGATGTCGCCGGCCTCGATGGATTCGATCTCTTCGCGCTTGTTGGCGTGCATGCGCAGCAAGCGGCCGATCCGCTCACGACTCTTTTTGGTCGAGTTATATACCGATTGTCCAGTCTTCAGCACTCCCGAATAGACGCGGATATAGGTCAGGTGACCGACATAGGGGTCGGTCATGATCTTGAAGGCCAGGGCTGAAAACGGCTGATCGTCCGCAGCGCGTCGCAGCTCCGGCTCGGCGCCATCCACGGTCGTGCCCTCCACCGGCGGGACGTCCATCGGCGACGGAAGATAATCCACCACGGCGTCGAGCAGCGGCTGAATGCCCTTGTTCTTGAAGGCCGATCCCGCCAACACCGGGACGAGTTTGAGCGCGATCGTAGAGCGGCGCAGCGAGGCGCGGAGCTCTTCCGGCTCAAGCTTGTGTTGCTCGAGGTACTTGGCCAGGATGGCATCGTCGTGTTCGGCGATGTATTCGACTACCTTTTCGCGATGCTCTTTATAGAACTCCGGGCTGAGAGCGGCGGCTTGTACGGCGGTTTCGAGGGCGGGCCGGGTCTTCAAATACGCGGCATCCCAAAGCTTCTCAAGCGGCAGAATCTCATATTCCGCGCCGAGCGTCTCGTCCTTCCAGATAATGGCTCGTTCCTCGATAAAGTCGACTACGCCGATGAAATTGTCTTCGCGTCCGATGGGATATTGCAGGGGAACGGGGTGGGCCGAAAGCCGCTGGCGCATGGAGCGGATTGAATGATCAAAGTCTGCGCCGATGCGGTCCATCTTATTGATGAATGCAATGCGTGGCACGCGGTACTTGTCCGCCTGCCGCCATACCGTCTCCGACTGCGGCTGCACGCCGGCAACAGCATCAAAGACGGCAACCGCGCCATCCAGCACGCGCAGCGATCGCTCGACTTCCACCGTGAAATCCACGTGGCCGGGCGTATCAATGATGTTGATGCGGTGATTCTTCCCGAACCTCTTCCACGAAGCAGTGGTCGCCGCGGAGGTGATCGTGATGCCGCGCTCCCGCTCCTGCTCCATCCAGTCCATCACCGTAGTGCCTTCGTGCACTTCGCCGATCTTGTAGGTCACCCCGGTGTAAAACAGGATGCGCTCGGTGCAGGTGGTCTTTCCCGCATCGATGTGCGCCATGATCCCGATATTCCGGGTGTGTTCGAGTTGGACTTGCCGTACCATGGATTCGTTAATCTCTTCCCTGCCTGCTGCTTCTGAAATTTTCCGGCGAAACTACCAGCGGTAGTGCGCGAACGCCTTGTTGGCCTCGGCCATGCGGTGGACGTCCTCTTTCTTCTTCACCGCTCCGCCGCGTCCGTTGGCCGCCTCAATAATTTCCTCGGCCAGCTTGTCGGTCATCGATTTCCCGGAGCGCGACCGCGAATACAACACCAGCCAGTGAATCGCCAGCGACTGCCGGCGATAAGGATTCACCTCGACTGGGACCTGGTAGTTGGCTCCGCCGACGCGCCGGGTCTTCACCTCGAGCATCGGCTTGCAATTTTCGACCGCCTTCTTGAACAGCTTGAGGGCGTCGTCGTTGGCCTTCTTGGCCACATGGTCCATCGCCTTGTAAAAAATCGTGGCCGCCGTCGAGCGCTTCCCGTCGTACATCATGCTGGAAATGAACTTCTGCACCAGGTCGCTGCCGTAGACGGCATCCCCGGGAATCTTGCGCCGTAGAACCCAGCCCTTGCGCGGCATTCGTCTCTCCCAGCCCTACTTCTGAGCGGCCTTGGGCCGCTTGGCGCCGTATTTCGAGCGCCCCTGCTTGCGATTTTCGACGCCTGCGGCATCCAGCGTTCCGCGGACGATGTGGTAACGAACTCCCGGCAGGTCCTTGACGCGCCCGCCGCGCACCAGAACAATCGAGTGCTCCTGCAGGTTATGGCCGATCCCGGGAATATACGTGGTGACTTCGGCGCTATTGGAAAGCCGTGCGCGAGCTACCTTACGCAGCGCGGAGTTCGGCTTCTTGGGCGTCTGCGTATACACGCGAACGCACACGCCGCGCTTCTCAGGACACCCCTCGAGCGCCGGCGATTTTGTCTTCGTCGCCACGCGCTCCCGGCCATTCCGCACCAGCTGTGAAAACGTCGGCACTCTTCCCCCCTGCCTTGTAAAAAATCCTCGCATTGCGATGGCATGGCCGGCTGTAAATTCGCTCGCGCGGAACTTCGCGAGCAAATCCCCAGCAAAGGTCGCCAAATCCGAAGGAATTACCCGGTACTCCGCTCTGACGCTTCACCCCGAGGAGTGAACTGCATCTGCCAACTGCGGAGAGGCTCTCACGGCTTTGCGGGGCAGGCGCCCCATTCCGGCCGCTCCTTCCTCAGCCGAGTACTACGACCCCGGCTCGGAAAGATTTCCCTATTCCTTTTCGTCAGGCACAGTCACCTGATCGCAACCGCGCAAGTATAGGAAAATCGTGGAGTCATGTCAACACGATTCCCTGCAATCTTCTGCCCATCTCAGGCCGTCAACGAAGAATCATGAGGCCAGCCCGTCAATACCCCGAGACAAATTAGTACTAGTCCCAAGCTCCATGTCAAAATCTCGGCCGTAATACCTGAGAGCCCAAGACGGCATCA
>JAJXZD010000135.1 GCA_021780215.1 Acidobacteriota bacterium | reverse complement strand
CCGATGCTGTCGGCGCGGCGTCCCAGCACGTCAACGATCGCGGCAGAGGACTGGATCGCCTGGCTGGTGCGGTTCAGCCCCTCGGTGGCCTTATCCATTGTTTCCATGCCGGTGCGCGCTTCCTCGCGGGAGCGGTGGGAGATGTCCACCAGCAGCTTGGCGGTGTCCGCCACGCGCTGGATGGAAGTGACCATCTGATCGATGGAGGCAGAGGTCTCCGCGACGCTCGAGGCTTGCACCTGGGTGTTCTTGACCACGTTCTGCACGTTGATGCTCATCTCGTGCATCGTGCTGGTCACCTCGTCAATCGCGGAGGCGGCCTGCACACTCACCTTGGCCGATTCATCCGAAGCACCGGCCATCTGCCCCGCGCCGCTGGCCACTTGCGAAGCGCTGTCGCGCACCTGGCGGACCAGATCGCGAAGCCCGTTGGTCATCTGCGCGAACGCCTTCGCCATGGTGTCCTGCTGCGAACGCGGCTCGACGGAAACGGTCAGCTGCCCTTCGGCAATGGCCGCGGAAATATCGGCCATTTCCTTCAGGTGGTGGATCATCTTATTGAAGTTTTCGGCGAGCACCCCTACCTCGTCTCCACGGTGCACATCAATGGTCTGGTTCAAGTCGCCGGAATCGCCGATTCGCCGCGCCACATCGATCAAATGATGAATCGGCTCGGTGATGGACCGCGCCGTATAGAAGGCCACCAACGCGCCGAACACCACCGCTAGCAACGTGCCCGCGCTCGTGATGATGGCTCCAATCATGGTGACCGAGGCCGAATTGGCGTTCGAGGCGTCCTGCGCCTTGCGTACTGCCTGGCTGGCCTGGTCCAGGATCGAGGTGGACTTGTTGGTCCACGAGGCCGGGTCGTGCTGCAGGTAATACACCTGGAGGTCGGAAACCGTCGCATCGCCCGAATCCACCTGATGGCGCTTCGAGATCATTTGCTTGGCGAAATTGTCGGTCCAATCCTGCTCGTTGTCGGAAAGCTGCGAGAGGGCGCTGCGGAGGTCGGCGTCATTCACCTTGGACTGGCCTTCCTTAAGCAATTGCTGCAAGTCGGTTATGCCCTTGCTGGTTTTCTGTTCGTCGCGCAGATCCCCGCTCAGCAGGTAGTTCGCCAGATTCAACCGGTTCTCGCTGATCCTGTATTGAATGCTCTGGATGGCCTGCACATCGTTGAGCGTTGAGGTGACCTCGGCGCGCGCGGTGTAGAGCCGAACGAAGGTGTAGATATTAATGATCAGAAGAAACAGCATGATCCCCAGGATGGCGCCGAACCCCAGGTAGAGTTTCTTGCCGATGCTCATGGCCAAACTTCCGCTCCCCGCCTGCCCCATTCCATGCTCTCTCATCGCCTTTACTCCGCCTGTCCCGCGAAGGTGAACTCGACCACCTCGGAGGTCTCCTTCGGCCCCGGCTCGAATCGCCATTTCTTCAGCGCATCCACGGCCGCGTTGACCAGCAGCGGACTCCCGCCGATCACGTGTGTATCTGTCACCCGCCCGTCGGCCGTGATGGTCGCCTCGATCTTTACCTTCCCGCTGACGTTCATCTGCTTGGCCAGCGGCGGGTACTCCGGCATCACCTTCGAGCGCACTTTCCGCTTGGCCGTTTCCGCCGAGGTGTCCTGGGCGGACGCCTTCCGTGCTATAGCCGCGCTCCCCAGCAGCATCGCCACCAGACCCACTCCCGCAATTGCCTTTCTCAGTTTCATGGAGACAATCCTCCCCCCAGCAGAAACACCCTCAACGCTTGCAATTTGCACGGGCCGTGCCACGGGGCGGGAATGTTCACAGTTTGCCCCAAGGTTGCCAACAGCATCTTTAAGTTGTTGTAATAGAAAGGCTTGCTTTTGTTGTAAGAAAGAGCGGCATTCTGGTCAGCACCCCCTGTTTGTCTCAATTAAGCGGACGTGCTGGATTTGCGTCTCAGGTTGCGACGTTGGGCAGGTTTGAAACGCCAACCTCTGCCCGCCTCCGTTTGCCCCGGAACACCATCCTGGCCGAGTTTGGCTGTGCGCGAGGTGATTGACAGGAATTATCTGTCTTCGGGCCGGTCTCAGAATGTTTTCCGTCAGGGCATTGCCATATGAGCCACGCAAAGGATTTCTCCAGACGGCCACTTAATGCATACGGCAACCGTTCAGTCAGGTTCCTTGACTCAAAATGAGATGGGACCGTAACGTCTTAGTTTCGTATAGGCAGGGGGCGCCAAGACCCTCCATACTCCATGCGAGCACTCAAGCGAATTCGGGAAGTTCCGCCGCGTCTCGATAGCACGCTTGAGAGCCTTCTGGCCCAGTTTTCCGCTACCACCCTTGAACTGAATCCTTCCCTAGGTGCCACGGAGTTTGCCAGGCGCCTGACCGCCCGGGCGGCAGGAATGTTCGATGCCCGCTCGGCAGTGCTTGCGCTGAAGCGCGGTTCAGATTGGGAAACCGCCGCGTTCAGCCATTCGCCCACCCATTTGCAGGGTGCGATTCGCTACCGGCTGGCGGCTTTTTTGGCGGAGGCCGCCGGAAAGGCGCAATCCGCTTTGCGCTTCGATTCGGCAGCGGGGATCCTCGGCCGGGAGCTCGCCGAGTCGCTCGGCTGGAGCAATCTGGCTGTAGTGAGGCTGAACGGCAGCGAAGGCTCTCTATTGGGCGTGCTGGCCCTGGCGGATATGGAGCATGACCTTCCGGCGATTCGACGGCAGTTCCTTGAAGCGCTGGCCAGCCATGCCGCGGTCGCGCTCGAAAACGTTCGGCTTTTCTCGCGAATCGAAAGATCACGGAAACAGTGGGTCGAGGATGTAGATGCGATTTCCGATTTCCTTGTCGTGCACGACGACGCCGGCCATGTACTGCGCCTCAACCGCGCACTCGCCTCGCTGCTCGGCCTGCGTCCAGCGGCGGCAGTAGGGCGCGACATCGGCGGCCTCGAACTGCTGGGAACGCCGAAAGCTCCCGGACGCTGTCCCTTCTGCCACGACGGCCGGGCTGCGCGCGGGGATTTTCTGCATTCCTGGGGCGAGCGGGCCTATCTCGTCTCAAGCTCCCGCATCCCCGCCGGTGAAGACGAAGAGGTGCGCACGGTCCATGTGCTTAAGGACATCACCGACCGGCGCGACGCCGAGCGGCGCTATCGCCACGAGCGCGATTTCAATCGCAACATCCTCAACCATACCCAGAGCATGATTCTCGTGCTCGATACGGCGGGGCTGGTCAGCTACGCAAATCGCCGCTGCTTCCAGGCCGGCTTTTGCGAGGCGGACCTTCTGGGCCATCCCTTCGCGGATTTAATTCCTCCCGCGCGCCGCCCGATTGCCGCCGAAGCTTTCGAGCGCGCTCTGGATGGAGAGGTGACCGACAATCTGGAGCTTCCCGTCCTCCGTGGCATCGACCGCTTGGGGCAATTCTCGATCAGCCTGAGCCCGATGCGTGATGAACACGGAGAGATTAACAGCATCGTCGTGGTGATGACGGACATCACCGATGCTGCCACCATGCAGGCCAAGCTGATGCACACGGAAAAGATGGCCGCGTTGGGCCAGCTGGTTTCCGGCGTGGCGCATGAGGTGAACAACCCGCTCGCCGCGATCGTCGGATTTGCCGATCTGCTGCTGGAAAATCCCGCGATTCCCGAGGAGGCCCGGCAAGAGCTGACGGTGATTCTCGAGGAAGCGCAGCGGACACGCTTGATCGTGCAGAATCTGCTCAGCTTCGCCCGGCAGATGCCTCCGCAGCGCGAGCCGGTGCGCGTCAACGCCGTGCTTCGCCAGACGCTCAAGCTGCGCGCCTACGATCTGGCCAGCCACCGCGTCGAGGTAATCGAGCGATACGAAGAGCAGGTGCCGCTCACCATCGCAGATCCGAACCAGCTGCAGCAGGTCTTTCTCAACATCCTGAACAATGCTTTTGATGCCGTGCGGGAAATACCCCGCCGCGGGCGCATCGAAATCGCCACCCTGCGCCGCGACGGCCACGTGGAGATTTCCTTCTGCGACAACGGCCCGGGCATCGCCAACCCTGAGCGGATCTTCGATCCTTTCTACACGACCAAGGAAGTCGGCAAGGGCACCGGGCTCGGGCTGAGCATCTGCTATGGAATTGTGCGTTCTCATCAAGGCGAAATCCTCGCCCAGAATCATCCGGACGGGGAGGGCTGCACATTCTTCGTTCGCTTGCCGGCGGCCGTTCAAGGAGCCGAACCGCCCGCCGCGGCCGAACAATCGGTGGGAGGCTCATGAAGGACGAATCCCGTCTTCTATTTCTGGTTGTGGACGATGAGCAGAGCATCCGCCGCCTGTGCATGACCGTCGGGCAGGGGCTGAACTTTGCCTGCGCCGAAGCGGAAAGCGCTGAGGCCGCGCTGGCCTCGCTCGAAATATCCTCGCCCGATCTCGTGGTCACCGATCTGAAGCTGCCCGGCCTTTCCGGGACCGAGCTTCTTCGCAAGATCAAGCAGCTCCTGCCGCGCACGGAGGTCGCCATCATGACCGGCCACGGCTCGATTGAATCTGCCGTGGACGCCATGCGCGAGGGCGCCTACGACTACATGGAAAAGCCCTTTCGCGTCGAGCGGCTTCGCCAGCTCCTGCAGCGCATGGCGGAAAAAGTCCGCCTGGTGGCGGAAAATCAGTTTCTGCGCGAGCGCGTCAGCGCCGAGACACGCCTCGACGGTATCACCGGTACCTCGGCCAGGATTCAGGACGTGCTGCGCATGGTCACGCGGCTCAAGGACACGCGCACGCCCGTGCTGGTGACTGGCGAGAGCGGCACAGGCAAGGAACTGATCGCCCGGGCCATCCATTTTCGCGGGCCGCTGGCGGAAATGCCCTTCATCGCCGTGGATTGCGGCGCCCTGGTGCCCACGCTGATGGAAAGCGAGCTTTTCGGCCACGAGAAGGGCGCCTTCACCGGGGCGATGAAATCCAAGCCAGGGCTGTTCCAGGCGGCCAATGGCGGCAGCATCTTTCTCGACGAAATCGGCGAGTTGCCCCTCGAAATGCAGGCCAAGCTCCTGCGCGTTCTGCAGGAGAAGGAAGTGCGCCCAGTGGGCAGCAATGAGAAGGTGCCCGTGGATGTGCGCGTCATCGCCGCGACCAACCGCGACCTCGAAGCCGCTTATCGCGCCGGCACGTTCCGCAAGGACCTCTATTTCCGCCTGAACGTCGTCACTGTCCACCTGCCCAGCCTGCGCGAGCGCCGCTCCGACATCCCCCAGCTCGTGCACTCCTTCCTGGACCGCTACGCGCCGGGGGAGAATATTCAGGTTTCTGCCGCCGCGATGAAATGTTTCCTGCAGTACGAGTGGCCGGGCAATGTGCGCGAGCTCGAAAACTGCATCGCCCGCGCCGTCGCGCTCGGCGACCATCGCTCCATAGACGTCGCGGATCTCCCTCGCACCTTGCAGGAAGCGCAGGACCTGGACCTGTCGCGCCAGGAAGCGTCTGAGCTTTCCACCACGGCGCTCGCCGACCTCGAGCGCATGACGATTCTGCGCGTCTTCGAGCAAGCTGGCGGAGACAAGTCTATCGCCGGAAAGATGCTGGGCATCAGCCGGGCCACGCTCTACCGCCGTCTCAAGCGCTACAACATCCCACTGCGCCCGGCGCAGAAGACGGTCACGGAGACGGTGGGCTAGTTCATCCGTCGCCGAATTCCTTTCTCGTTGCGTAAATCGCCGGCGAGCCGCTGCCACAACTTTTGAGACGCGCCCGTGTCAGTCTGAGACGCGCACCTGTCTTTCCCACGCCGCCGCTTTCTCCAACCCCACAGTCACAAGGCACTTAGGAATTTTGCGGCGCTGAATTCTTTGGCGCTCCTCGTGCATTTAAGGACGCTGTGGTTTTCGTCCGCCTTCGCGGGGACGCCTGCCTTGTCGGCGGGCTGGTCGTGCAAGGTGAGAGGAACAGAGCAAAGGGGGCTATCGCCTTGCCGGGAGAAGCAGAAACCGTTTCCGTTTCATCGGGGAAGGGTTGCGTCGAAAAACTGGCCCAGCTTTTTCCCAATGTCTCACCGGTTCGCATTCCGGTGCGAGTGATGGCGCTGGCCGGCGGGCCACGCCCGTTGCAGGAGAGAACGGTGATCGAGTTTGGGACGGCCCAGGAGGTCTTGTTCTCCTCGAATCTGCCGCTCGAATTCGAGGACCGCGTGCGCCTGGTGAATGCGGACGGCTCACTGGACGCCACCGCCACGGTCGTTGCGGTGCGTTATCAGGGCAGCGTCAAGGCCGTCGCTGCGCGTTTCACCGGGGAAGTAGGAAATTGGATCATCAAACCATGACCACAAAAATTTCCAACACGACGTTGACTCCACCCGCACATGCCGAAGCATCCGTGGCAGGAGAGGCTGGTCCGGCGGTGTTCGCGGCGCAGTGGGCGGAAGCCCGGTTGGTCTATCCGCTCTATGCCGCGCTGGCCTCGCAATTTCATCTTCTTCCCGCGCCTTATCCGGAAGGAACTTTGCCTCCCGCGCGCCCGACGCGCGCCGCATTCGAACGCGACCTGCAATGGCTCGATGCCATGGAGGGAAAAGTTCTGGCCTATCAGATCCGCCAGCTTCCTCCCGAGGTTTTGAATGCCAGCGAGGAAAGCCTGCGCGCCCTGATTCGGCGCCTGCTGCGGAAGCCCGATAAAACGAATCCCGATCGCGACAAGATTGACCTGCTGCTGGTGCAATATTTCGCCCTCTGCGGCTCCGAAGAACTGCTTCATAAGGAGATTACCCTTGAGGATGCGGCTCGCGTCCTGCGCCCGGTGCTGACGGAGGCGGATGCCACTCCGCTCGAATGGTGCCAGCCGCTCGAACAGATCATCGAGAAGGTGGGGCGCTGCCAGAGCCTGCGCGATCTGATGGAGGATGGCCTGCTCGAGCAGGGGCGGCTGCTCAAGGAATCGGCCGGTTGCATGTTCTACGACCCGGCTGCGCTCGTCGCCTTCTGCCGCTTCAATTTCGTTTTGCGTCGCGCGTTTATCCGCATGCTGCACGCGGATTTGAGCGCCATCCGCGCCGCCATCGACACGCTGGAAGCCAATGGCGTGAAGACCGTGGATTGCCGCCGCGGAGGATTCTCCGCCGCGGAGGCTACCCCACAGTTGCGGCACTTCTGCGAAAATTGGCGCCAGCCCTTCCAGAAGGACTACACGCAAAGCTCTGTCGCGCGCGCCTTCGAGCAACTCCTGGCCGTTCGCGCTGACCTCGAGGACGCGCTCGGGGTGAAACACCCCGCCGAATCGGATGTCCCAGCTCCGCCTTCGGAGAAGAGCCAGTCCGCCGTCGCGCCCGTTCCCGCGGCACCAGAGCACGCTCCCGCGCCGGAAGCGGCCTCTGTTCCTCCGGCCCGTCCGGAAGGGCCTGCGCCGCGAGCAACGGCCGAGCCCAGGGAATCGCATCCGCACCCTGCCCCGGCGGCTTCAAAACAGGATTCGCCCAAGCCGCCTGTCGAGGTACCTGTGGCGGAGTCCGGCGCCATGGACGCGGGCAAATGCCTCGAGACAATTTGGGAGCAATTGATTGCCGCTCCGCCCTCTCGCGGCCGGTCCATGTCCACCGTCATCTTGCAGGACACGAAAGTGCTGCTCTCTTCCTGGGAAGTTGCAGCCTTCGTCGGCGAGGGAGGCCAGGAGGCGGAGGATCTGCGCCGTGCCGTGGTGTCCCGCGCGCTTCTGGCCGTTGCTTGCGACCGCAGAAAACGCTCTGGCGAGGAGAAGCCGCTTGCCGCTGCTCTGGAGCTGGCCCAGGGCGAAGTCTCCTATTTCCAGGGCCGCATCGAGCAGGCCAAGCGGGCGAAGAACACGGAGGCCGCAGTGAATCTCGGCATCAGCACAAAACGGCTGCTTTCCTTCGTCGAGGAAGCGGAAAAGCTCCGGTCCTGACCCAGCGAAAGGAATTGGCACGCTGTGAATCCTTGGAGCGTTCTCATCGTTTCTGACGACCCGGATTTTTCCCGCGCCGTTGCCGCGCGCTGGCAGACGGAGAAGCGCGTTCCCGAAATCACTCTGGCCAGCAGCGATATTGGATGCCTGCCAGGCGTGCCGGACGCCGCGCTCGTGATCGTCGGGCCGGTCTGTGATCCGAAGCGGGGCGCAGTGCTTTCCTCCCGCTGCGCTGCGGCCGGAATTCCCGTGGTTTGCGTGGCCGGCCAGGAAAGCCAGCCGCTCCTCCTGTCCGACAATTCGCGTGTGGTCTTTGTACCGCGGCAGGACGGCTGGTTGCGGACGCTCCTGCTGATCTCGGTCGAAATTCTGCGCCGCATGGATGCCAACGAGCGCGCGCTTCGCGCCGAGCAACTGGCCTCGGCATCCCAGAGCCACGCCCATCTCGGCCGCTACATGCTCGACGTGCGGCCCAGCATGAACAACGCGCTCACCTC
>JAJXZD010000148.1 GCA_021780215.1 Acidobacteriota bacterium | reverse complement strand
GTGCGCAAAATATGGCTGCCCAGAGAAGCCTCCTGAAACCCAGCAGCTACCGCCGCTTGGATTTCTTCCTCTGTCCACCCTCCCTCGGGGCCAATCGCTGCCGAAACCGTGATTTGCCCGCCGGGAGAAGCATTCACGTTCATTTGCTGAACGACTTCCCGGAGATGCGGAGCGGACTGGCGTTCGGAGAGCAAAATCTTTCGCTCCGCTTGCGACGCTGCAAACGCCTGCTGCGCCGTCACAATCGCAGCCGCGGCTTTTTCTGCCCCGCTTTCCGGCCCGCCCAGCAGCACCGGCGGGCGAAGCCGCCGGCACTGCCGCGCCGACTCGAGCAGAATTTTCCCCCACCGGCCGCGTCTCTTCTCCGCGGCTGCAACCAGAGCTTTTTCGCTGCGCGCCGCCGCCAGAGGAACGATGTCCGTGGCACCCAACTCCGTCGCCTTTTCCAGACACCACTCGAACCGCTCAAATTTCACAACCGAAAGAAGAACTTCGATGCGGCAGGCGGGTTCCCTTGCGGCGATCGGTTCGACGAGGGCGAAATCAACGCTGCTCTCGCCGCGCTTCGCGAGCCGCACGCCCTCGATGCGTCCCAGCCAGACAGCGCTGCCGTCGCTCAATTCATAGAGTTGGCCTGGTTCCGCGCGCAGCACGCGGCCCAGATGCTCGGCGGTTTCGCCGCGGATGGTGGCCCTTCCGGAGGTGAATTGGTCAACGAAAAATCGCCGGCGCACAACTACATTCTAACGCACACGCGGCGCCCTGCCTCGCGCTGGACGTACTCTTCTTGCCCCACTCCTCCGGGACCTTATCCCGGAGAAGCCCGAATCAGCCGAAAATATCCTTCACTTTGTCGAAAAAGCTCGAAGCCCGTTCCACCGGTTTGTTCTCGAGCTTCATGGATTGCCCGAGCTGCTCGAGCAGACGCCGTTGCTCACGCGTCAGCTTGGCAGGAACTTCCACGCGGATACTGACATAGAGGTCCCCACGCCCGCCATGCGGATTCGGAAGCCCCTTGGCCTTCACGCGGAAAAGCTGCCCCGACTGCGTTCCTTCGGGGATCTGGAGGTCATATTCCCCGTGCAAGGTGGGCACTTGGAGGCGAGTTCCCAGCGCGGCTTGCGAAAAGGTGACAGGAATCGTGCAATACAGGTCCGCGCCGCGCCGCTCGAAAAACGGATGTTCCTTCACCTCGAGAAAAATGTACAGGTCGCCGGAAGGTCCCCCGTTCACGCCGGGTTCGCCCTGCCCGGCCATGCGCAGCCGCGTGCCCGAATCCACGCCGGCGGGGATTCCCACCTCCAGCGAACGCTCGCGTTCGATCCTTCCCTGCCCCCGGCAGGTTGCGCACGCCTCGCGGATCACTTTGCCCGCCCCCTCGCAGGCGGGGCAGGTGCGCGTGATTGCGAAAAAGCCCTGCTGGTACGACATCTGCCCTCGGCCGCCGCATGTCCGGCACTGTGCCATTCCGCTGCCCGGCTTGGCGCCGGTCCCCTGGCAAGCCTCGCAGTTCTCACGCCGTGAGATACAGATTTTCGTGGTAACGCCGGCAGCGGCATCCTCGAAGCTCAGCGACATGTCGTAACGCAAATCCGCGCCGCGCTGTCCGCGGGCAGTGCGTCCGCGCCGCCCTCCCCCGCCGAAGGCCTGATTGAAACCGAAGAGGTCCTCAAAGATGTCGTGGAAATCCTCAAAATTTATGCCGCCGGCTTGGAAACCCTTCCCCTCGAGGCCCGCGTGGCCATATCGATCATAGACGAGGCGCTTTTGCGGGTCCGAGAGAACACTATAGGCTTCGCTGGCCTGGCGGAACTTCTCTTCGGCCTGGGATTTATTTTCCGGATTGCGATCGGGATGCCACTGCAAGGCGGCCTTGCGGTATGCCGATTTTATCTGCTCGGGCGTGGCCTCGCGCGCAACTCCGAGCACCTCGTAGTAGTCTGCTTGCTTTCCGCTGGCCATATCCTCAGTGTCCGTTTCTGGTGTAACGCGAGTGGCAGTCGCTTGCGTGCCTGCATTGATGCCCCGCGACGGCGGCGGAGAACCGATTCGGCATCAGTCATCCTGCTTCGAGACGCGTGCGGGCTTCGATTCCGGAGCGCTGGCCACGCGGACCATCGCCGGCCGCAGTACCCGCTCGTGATACAGGTAGCCCGGCTGGAGTTCGCCAATCACGATGCCGTCGGCGTGTTCGGTGGTTTCCACGCGCTCAATGGCGTGATGAAAATGCGGATTGAACTCCTGACCCATGGCTTCAATCTTCACCACTCCCTGCTTCGCCAGGGTCTCCCACAGCTGCCGGCGAATGAGCTCGAACCCTTTGCGGTATTCCCGGTAGGCCGAGTCGTCGGTCTCTCCCAGGGCGCGATCGAATGCATCGAGGACCGGCAGAACATTCTCGATGACCGCCTCTGCGCCGCGCAAGCGATCCTGGTGCCGCTCCTTTTCCATCCGCTTGCGATAATTCTCAAAGTCAGCCTGCCGGCGCACCAGGGTGTTGGTGAGCTCCTGCTTCTCCTGTTGAAGTATCTGGACCCGTTCGGCCAACTGCCCGGCAGCCGCTTCGGGGGCCGGAGATACTGGCTCCGGCGCACCGCTTGCTTTCAACTCGTGTTCTTCGCGCGGCGGCACGATGGCTAGCTCCCCTCCTGATTCTCTGACAACAACTGCGCCATGAATGCAACCGCGGTGATTACGCGTTCATAGTGCATGCGAATCGGCGCCAGAATTCCCAGCGTTCCCCGCCCCTGATCCTTCGAGGAATAGGGCGCGGAAACCAGCGCCAGATTCTTTCCAGCCGAGGACATCTGGTCCAACCCCAACTCGACGTGCAGCGGTTCAGGCGCCTCGATGCAACCACTCAGGAGCATGATCAGGCGGTCCTTTTCCTCGATGGCCTCAAGGAGTTCGCGCAACTGCTCCTGATTCGTGAATTCCATAGCCGAGGCAATCTGCGCAGCTCCCTCGACGTATACCTTGCGCTCGGTGCCGTCGCCTAGGATCGCTGGATCGCAGAGCATGAGCGCATCGCCGGCCATGCGGCCGTAGCGTTCACGGTCCAGGTTGACCTGGGCGCGCAGGTCGGCCCGCATGGCCTCAATCGTGCACCCGGCGTAGTGCTGGTTCAGATGCGCGGCAATGCGGTCGAGGTCTGCTTGGCTGAACTCCCGCGCCGGGCGGATCAATTTGTCCCGCGTGAGCCCGCCCGTAACCAGCAGGACGACCAGCACGCGCTGGTCGGGGACCAGCAAAAAGCGGATATGTTCGACCACGTTCCGCGCGAAGGGCGGCGAAATGAAAATCCCCAGACCGCGGGAGACCGCGGACAATACATGGCTGGCCCGCTCCATCACCGCTTCCGGAGTTTTGGCCGATTCCAGTTCGCGCCGAATCCATTCCCGATCACCGGGGCTAGCCGTCGCCTGCGCCGCGATCTGCTCGATGAAAAAGCGGTAAGCCGCCTCCGTGGGAACGCGCCCGGCCGAGGTATGCGGCTGATGCAGGTACCCGCCCTCCTCCAGGTCCACCATGACGTTCCGTACCGTTGCAGAGCTCAACGGGTCCACCTGGCACTTGGCCACGGTGCGGGAGGAGACTGGCTCGCCGCTTTCAATGTACGCGCGGACGATATCCGCCAGAATCTGCTGATGTCGTCTATGCTGAAGTACGTTTGGATCCATGGTCTTACGCACACCTACCGTGCGTTCCGCCAAAGGCTTGCTTCCGACATTCCAGCGGAAGCTCGAACATATAAATTTTAGTCGGCGCGGCGGGGCGCGTCAACTTCCCTGCTTGCGTACGCGACGGCCAAGCCACTGTGGGGTGCAGGGGGCATAAAAAGGAACGGGCACGACCCGCTAGAGCCGTGCCCGTTAGAAAAAAATCCCCCAAAAGAGGTTATTCGGGGAGCACTCCCGCCTCCGGCATCTGCAGCTTAGCCTTCGCGAGAGCGCGGACAATGTTGGACTCAACGGCTCGCTCCGATGTGTTGCGCACGGTGGCAAGCTCGCTGACCAGCAGATACTTTGCTCGCTCGAGCATCTTCTTTTCTCGGAAGGAAAGCGGCTTGGTTCTGCTCAGCGCAACCAGCCCTTTCAACACCGCCGCCACTTCCATCAGCGAGCCGCTGCGCATCCGGTCGGAATTTTCCTTGAAGCGATGTTTCCAATCGTGGTGGGAGTTCGAGGGGCCCTTTTCGAGGTAGGACAGCACCTCGCCGGCCTGTGTCGAGCGAATGGTGGGCCGCAATCCGACGCTTCCAACACTTGCCTGCGGCACCATTACCTTCAGCCCGCTCGATACGATTCGCAGCATGTAAAACCGCTCGGACCTCCCGTTGACATAACCAAAACTGATTTGTTCGATGAGCCCAACGCCATGGTTCGGATACACGACTTTCTCGCCTAGCTTGAATTCCATAAGTCGAAGTTCCCTCCCCCGCATAAGACCTGCACGAATTCTAGGCTTGGCCAAGGAGCGACGTCAAGCAAATCATCGAAAATCTCGTAAGGTCCCACTATGATTTTCTATCGATTTTGTGCGGGTTTGGCAGCGTAATTGCCCTATACTGGTGCACATGCTCACGCTCGCCATGGACACAACCTCGTCCGCAGCCAGCCTTGCCGTGCTCGAAGACGACCGGGTCATCGCAACAACTTCCACGGACACGCGGGAATTTCATTCCGCAACGCTTTTTCGCGAGCTTGAAGTTCTTCTTGGCGAGCTTTCCCTGACATTGGATCGCTTCGAACTCTACGCTGTCGCCAACGGCCCCGGATCCTTCACCGGTGTGCGAATAGGGCTCAGCGCCGCAAAGGCCTGGGCGGAAGCGTTCACGCGCCCCGTCGCTGCAATCAGCACACTCGAAGCACAAGCCGCGCAAGCGCCTTCTTCCTGCTCGCGGATTGCATCGGTGCTGGACGCACGTCGCGGGCAGGTCTATCGCGGCTATTATCAGAGGGAAAAAGGCTCGTTCGATTCGCCTCTTGCCCTCATGGGCCCCGAGGCCGTCATGGAGCAGCCAGAGTTCAGGGAAGAACTATGGAACCATTCCTTGCAGGGCGAACTATCCATCGCCACCTCCGCCCCAACAGTCGTTTCGGACATTTTGTCTCAAGGTGAGCCCCCTGCACCGACTCCACGCTCCATTCTTATTCATACCGTGCCGGCTATTCTTGCACCTTCTGTGGGGCGGTTGGGCTATCTCCGGGCCCGCCAGGGCAGGCTTGCCGATTCCTTGAGCGCCGATGCAAACTACCTCCGACGGACAGACGCGGAACTGCATTTGAAAGGTTCCCCTCCCATTTGAAGATACGGTGTATCGAATCCCGGGATGCGGACCAGATTCTGCAGGTTCAGGATCGGTGCCCGGAGATTGCGCCATGGACACTGCAGGACTACCAGCGCGCCGCCGATGGCGAAATGGCTGGCTGGGTGGCTGACGAAGGAGGCATCGTCGTCGGATTTCTTGTTGCCCGCCGCGTGGCACACGACTTTGAGATTCTGAACTTTGCGGTGCGGCCCGATGTTCGCCAAAAAGGAATCGGGAGCTTGCTGCTTCAGCAGTCGTTCGCCTGGGGAACCAGCCTTCAAGCTGAAAACGCGTTTCTCGAAGTCCGCGCGTCCAATCTGGCTGCGCAACGGTTCTACGAGCGCCGCGGCTTTCGTATCACGGGGCGCCGCCCGAGATATTATTCCTCGCCCGAGGAGGATGCGTTGCTTCTGACAGCCACGATCTCTCCTCAAAGGCAGGGGCAATCTGGTTCGCTCTAGTTCGCGTGGCCAGGGATCGCAGGGCTGGCTCGATTGAAATTTGTTGCTAGAATTCACCCATGTCCTCATACGACGTAATAGTGATTGGCGGCGGAATCATTGGATCCTCGATCGCATTCGAACTGGCCGGCGCCAATCTCCGCGTTTTGCTGCTCGACAGCGAACAGCCCGGCCAGCAAGCCTCGCGCGCGGCGGCGGGAATGCTCTCTCCCGGCCCGCACTTGCCCAGTGATCCACCGCTTGTTCCCTTCGCCCAATGGAGTTTGAGCCTCTATCCCGAATTTGTGGCCGCGCTCGAACCCGCGTCCGAAAAGACGGCTGCATTTGCCCGCGACGGTGCGATCGAGCTTTTTCTTTCGGCCACGGCCGAAGCCGACCGCGACGCAGCCCTTGCTCAAAACCGCCGCCTCGGCCTGCGAGCCGAGGTGCAGAACCTCCCTGCTCTCCGCGCATCTGAGCGGTTGATTGGTCCCGCCGCGCGGGCCGCCCTCTGGCTGCCCGATGAAGGTACGGTGGACCCGCGCCTCCTGATGGACGCGCTGCTGGCAGCCGCGCGCAACTGCGGTGTCGAGGTGCGCTCGCGTTGCGTGGCCTCGGAGCTGCTGCTTGATGGCCGACGGTGTGCAGGTGTGCTTGTCGGAGGAGAGAAAGTAGCGGCCGCGCACGTCGTAGTGGCCGCGGGCTGCTTTTCCGCTGCTTTTCTCGGCGCCTCCGGCCTCTCCCGCTTCGCTCCCACGCGCCCGGTGCGCGGGCAGATGGCCGCCCTTCGGGCGGCCGGGTCGCGCTTGCGCAGAGTCTTGCGATCGAGGCATGGATACCTGGTGCCTCGCCCCGATGGCCGCATCATTGTGGGAAGCACGCTGGAGGAGGCCGGCTTTGATAATCGAGCCACTTCCGAAGGCATCCGCAAGCTGCTCGATGCCGCCGCGGAAATTTGTCCGGAGCTTGCCGCGGCCGAGGTGATCCAAACTTGGGCCGGTCTGCGCCCCGGATCGCCCGACGACCTCCCGATCCTCGGCCCAACCGATGTCAAAGGATTGCTCATCGCCACGGGCCACTACCGCAACGGGATTCTTCTCGCACCGGCAACCGCGAAGCTCCTCCGCGATTGGATCGTCGGTTCCCAGCCGGCCTTCGACACGGCGATATTTTCGCCTATGCGATTCGTGGCACCGGAACGTCACCCAGACAAGGCACTCTAGCGGCTCGCTCGCCCCTCCCGCCGTCCCTGTAGCTATTCTCCGTGGCCCGAGGGCGTGCGCCAAAGGTCCTTTCCTGCTGGTACGGTCGTTCTATGGAGCTTCGCCTTGTTGCCCTGTAAAGTGGCTCTGCGTCGAAGGAAGAGGAGAGTTTCAGCATGGCCACTCAGGCATCCACTGCGGCACAGTCACTTCCCGGGGCGGAAAAGGAACTCCGCCGCGACGCTCGCCGGCGAAAGCGCTTGAAAGTATCCCTGCTCGCGCATATTCGCCCATTTGATCCGCGATTTGAGGAGGTTGAGGAGACCGCGGAGGTGTCGGATTTTTCGAGGGATGGGCTATATTTCCGGACCTGCATGCCTCATTACTTCGTAGGCATGCCTCTACTGATCGCGTTTCCCTATGGCAAGACGGCGCCAGTTACCCGCAGATTTCTTGTTTATGTTGTGCGAGTGGACCACCGTCATGATGGGTTCCATGGTGTTGCCGTCCAAGTTTTTCCCTGACCTGGTCTGCGCCGATGGGGCCGGCTCGATGCGGACCCGCTCGATGACGCACCGGCGAGGTATTAAGTTCAGTTCGTGAAACAACAAGGGGATTGGCATCGAAGTCAAATCCCCCGAATGCCCATCGCGGAGCTGGGTTCAGCCTCTCGGCGCCCGCTGGGGCAGTTAAACGGAAAGGCAGGCGGCCAACCGCATGTACGACCACAGCCAGAAGAAATACACTCCAGACAGGTTGCACGGAAAATCAGCGGCCTTAAAGGGGCCGGATCGCCGGCGGGCTCAGCGCCACACCTTCACCGCAGCCGCCGAAGTAACCGAGCTGCGTTCTGGCACCCACTTCTCCGCGCGCACGACCGACTTCGGCCCGGGCGGCTGCTTTGTGGACATGCTGCTGCCATTCTCTGTCGGCTCGGAAGTTCATCTGAAAATTCGCAATGGCAAGAGCCGCTTCGAGATGACAGGTGTCGTGGTTTATTCCCAGGCGGGCCTCGGGATGGGGATTGCCTTTTCCAAGCTGGACCCCGCTCAGCGAGTTACCCTGGAGCGCTGGCTAGATGAGGTGACTAACTCGCGGGCCGCAGTCGCATCCCGCGAAGTCGTTCCTGCAGTCGAAAGGCTGCTGGGCGGCAGCCTGCTGGACCAGGCCGCGCTCATGCGCTTGATTCGCCTGATGGTGGGCAAAGGGATTCTGACGGTAGCAGAAGGCTCTTCGGTGCTGGCCGACCCCATAATTTAGCCCTTCGCCTAGTTTGGCCTATCGCCCTTCTCCTGTCTTCTCGGGTGGCAGGATGCGCAGGTATTTCACAGTGCAGGAAATTTTTATACCAGGAAGTCCCCTTCCTCTCCGGCCCGTACCCATAAGTCATTTGTAATCAATCCGTACAATTTTTCCCGCTGGCAAGCATTGTGCATGG
>JAJXZD010000072.1 GCA_021780215.1 Acidobacteriota bacterium | reverse complement strand
GAATTGTGACGAAATCATCCGGGAGGATGTGAATAAAAGCGTTGAGGACGCCGGGAGTCTCTTCTGATGCGGAGGCCTCGAAACGCCCCGGGAGATAGAAGCCCACGACCAATCCGGCCGCTCCTGCCAGGCTGGTCTTCAAGAAACTGCGGCGATCGAATGGAATGGATACAGCGCTCATTCCGCACCTCCGGCGGGCTGCGCACCCACTTCAAGTTCGGCGCTTTTTTCCTTGGTACCTCCCTGCATGGCCGCCGCGCGATGGATTGCTTCGCGGATTTGCTGATAGGTGCCGCAGCGACAAATGTTGCCGCTCATCGCTTCGTCAATTTGCGCGTCCGTGGGATGAGGATTCTTGGCGAGCAACGCCGCCGCGGACATGATCTGGCCGGACTGGCAATAGCCGCATTGCGGGACGTCCACTTCCATCCAGGCATGCTGAACCGGATGGCTGCTGTCGGGCGAGAGTCCTTCGATGGTGGTGACGTGCTTTCCGGCGACGCGCGATATCGGCGTGATGCAGGAGCGTGTGGCCTCGCCATTGATGTGGACTGTGCACGCGCCGCACAGCGCCATGCCGCAGCCAAACTTTGTGCCAGTCATGTTGAGTGTGTCGCGGAGAACCCAAAGCAGTGGCATGTCGGGACTTACGTCCACTGACTGGGGCTTGCCATTGAGCGTAAAGCGAATCGCCATTCCAGTCCTCCCTCTCGACCCCAGGCGTCCGGAAGACACCTTCGCGCGGTGCGAAACAACCTCGCCGGCCAAAATATGCCATCTGTACACGCGTGTCAAGAAGCCCCGCCCTCCTCGTGTGTGCGCGAGGGCGGGCGAAGTGTCCGGTGCTATACTCCTGCGGCCATGTTCGCGCGAAAGTTTTCCGTCGAGATGATCGTTGGAGAGAATCGTTGCCCCGTTCCGTTCGAATGGCTGGACGCCTTTTGCATGAGGAATTTCACCGGCTCGGCGGAATTTGACGACACGCTGCCCCTGGGCGAGGGACAGATAGAGGCTGGACTGCGAATTGATCCCGCCCGCCTGGCCGAAGCACTGGGAGAGTGGCTCACCCGGCGAGGGAAGGGGAATGGGCAGCCGGTTGTGATCGAGGTTCACGAGATGGAGCGGACTTCGCGCTCTGCCGGATGAGCGCGCGAATCCCCATAGGTTGCTGCGGATAATCCTCAGCACTTTTCAGCGAATGAAGCCCCTCGACGCACTATTTCCCCGCGCCGAGGCGGGCTTCCTGGCGGGCGCGGGCGAGCCCGGAAATACCTGCGCGCAGGGCCGCCTTGATTTTTGGCAGAGCCTGTCGCGCGGCGGTTTCTCCGGCGGCGACCAGCAGCGGCGTTTTCTCAAACTCGTACCAGAGGACGTGGTGTACATCCGGCTCGATGAGGATGTCGGTCTCGACACGCCAGGGTTGGACGAGATAGGCCTGGATGATGGAGAACGAGCGGCTGATGATTTCAATCGTGTTCCGTGGCTTCTCGTCGAGCAGCCCCGGATCGAGATACACGGAGATGACCAGATCCGCTCCCATCTCGCGCACGGCAGTTGCCGGCGCCGCCTCCGTCAGGAAGCCGTCCGCGAGGACATGGCCGCGGTATTCGACCGGCAAGAAGAGCCCCGGATAGGCGCAGGAGGCGCGCAGCGCCGGCCCAATCTCTCCATCGGTGAAATGGACTGATTTGCCCGTTACCAGATCGGTGGCGACGATGCTGAGCGGGATGCGCATCTCGCTGAAAGAATTGGCCGGGGTGAATTTGTGCAGAAACTCCTCGAGGCGGGCGTTCGTGGCCATGCCCATGCGCGAGAGGGTCCAGCGGCCAAAATCGCGGAAGCGCGTTTCGCGGCCTTGATGCTGCATGACGTCGAGAGGAGTCCCACTGGCATAGGTGGCGGCGACGAGCGCGCCCACGCTTGTTCCAGCAATGTAGTCAATGGGGATGTGGTTTTCTTCCAGCACCCGAAGGACGCCGATGTGCGCGATGCCGCGGGCAAATCCTCCGCCCAGCGCCAGTCCCACCTTCGGGCGCTCGCCGTCCTCGGCGTAGGCAAACGAGCGAAGGCCACGCACGGCCCTGTTGACCCATCTCGAAATGGACGCCATTCACGTCTTCTTTTCATCTCCACTCTAGCAAATTTCATCCCCCTCGCGGCGATTGCGGTTGACCCGCCGGAGCGGTTTTGCAACCATGGGCGGTCGAGGAGCGATCCGGTGAGACGACCGATCGAGAAGGCGGCGGTGCTTGGAGCCGGAGCCATGGGCTCGCGGATCGCCGCGCACCTCGCCAATGCCGGAATTCCTTGCTATCTCCTCGACATGGTCCCGCCGGAATTGTCCGCCGACGAAA
Organism: Acidobacteriota bacterium; assembly: GCA_021780215.1. Taxonomy (GTDB): domain Bacteria; phylum Acidobacteriota; class Terriglobia; order Acidiferrales; family UBA7541; genus Palsa-295. The sequence goes on along the minus strand of JAJXZD010000072.1, from coordinate 32,402 downwards.
AGCGGCGCGGCTTGACGCTGGCGAGTCCCGCCGTGCGCCAACGGATCGTCTCGGCGGGCCTTGAGGCGGCCCGGAAATCGCGCCCGGCTGCGTTTTTCACGCCGGAAGAGGCGCGGCTGGTCACCCCTGGAAATTTTGAGGATCATCTGGGTTGGTGCCGCGAGGCGGACTGGATCATCGAGGCGGTTGCCGAAGACCTCGAGATCAAGCAGCGCCTTTTCGAGCGCATCGAGGCGGTGCGCAAACCGGGCGCCCTGATCACCTCGAACACCTCCGGGCTTTCCATTCGCCGGATTGCCGAGGGACGTTCGGACGATTTTCAGCAGCACTGGGCCGGCACGCATTTCTTCAATCCGCCGCGCTATATGAAACTCGTCGAGCTGATTCCCGGCCCCCGAACCTTGCCCGATGTGCTCGCCACGCTCGAGGAAGTCTGCGACTGGCGGCTGGGCAAGGGCGTGGTGGTGGCAAAAGATACGCCGAACTTCATCGCCAACCGCATCGGCACCTTTTCCATCTTGAACGCGATGATCCAGATGCAAGGGCTCGAGTTGACCATCGAGGAAGTGGACGCCTGCACCGGGCCGGCCATTGGCTGGCCGAATTCGGCGACTTTCCGCACCGCGGACCTCGTCGGCCTGGATGTGCTGGCCCACGTGGTCCGCAACATTTATCAAAACGCGCCGGATGACGAATCCCGGGAGATCTACCAGCTTCCATCCGTCGTCGAGCAGTTGTTGCGGCGAGGCTCCCTCGGCGAGAAGAGCGGCAGCGGCTTTTACCGCAGGACGAAGGGGGACGGCGAGCCGGAGATTCACACGCTGGACTGGAAGACGCTGGAATACCGGCCGCGCCAGAAGGCCAGGTTCGCGTCCTTGGAGGCAGGGAAGCAGATTGAGGAAACGCGTGAGCGGCTCCGCGCGCTGCTCGATCCGGTGATGACTGGCAAGGGCGGCGATAAGGCCAGCCGCTTTCTGTGGGCTAGCCTGAGCGGGACGCTCCTGTATGCCGCGCGCCGCATTCCCGAAATCGCCGACCGCATCGTGGATGTGGACCGCGCGATGCGCTGGGGATTCGGATGGGAACTCGGCCCGTTCGAAATGTGGGACGCGCTGGGCGCGGAGCGCATGGCGAAGGCCCTCGAGCGCGAGGGGAGAGCTTTGCCCGAGCTTGCCGCGAGAGTTCTGGCGTCGCCGGAGAAGGCGTTCTACCAGACGCAGAAGGGCCTCACGCACTACTTCGATCTTCGCTCGGGAAAGCTCGAGCCGGTCCCGGAGTTGCCGGGCGTCATCGTCCTCAAATCGCTGAAGGAGCGGACGCCGGTCGTGCAGGAGAATTCGGGCGCCAGCCTGATTGACCTTGGCGACGGCGTACTCTGCTGCGAATTCCACACCAAGATGAACGCGCTTGGCGGCGATATCGTGGCGATTCTGCTGGCGGGCGTCGCCCGCCTGGAAACGGAATTCGAGGCTCTCGTGGTTGCCAATCAGGCACCCAATTTTTCCGCCGGGGCCAACCTGATGCTCCTGCTGATGACCGCGCAGGAGGGCGATTGGGACGAGTTGCACCTGGCCGTAAAACAGTTTCAGCGCGCCACAATGGCGCTCAAGTACGCACCGCGGCCCGTGGTGGTTGCACCGCAGGGCCTGGCCCTGGGCGGCGGATGTGAGATTGCACTGCACGCCGCGCGCATCCATGCCACTGCAGAGACTTACATGGGATTGGTCGAAGCGGGCGTGGGGCTGATCCCGGCAGGCGGTGGTACAAAGGAGATGCTGATCCGTGCGAACGAAAAGGCTGCCTCCGGAGGCAGCCTTGATTTGTTCAATGCACTGCGGACCATTTTTGAAACGGTGGCCATGGCCAAGGTCTCTACCAGCGGCGAGGAGGCACGCTTGCTCGGCTACCTGCGCCGGGCGGACGGGATCGCTATGAATCGCGACCGGCAGATCGCCATCGCCAAGGAGAGCGCCCTGGCGATGGTTCGCGAGGGATATCACCCGCCGGCACCGGCGGGAATTCAGGTGCTCGGGGAGGAATTTCTGGCGGCGGCGAAGCTGGGGGTGCACCTGCTGGTGCGCGGGGCCTATGCGAGCGAATACGACGGCGTGGTGGCCCGCAAGCTCGCCTATGTCATGGCGGGAGGGGGCATCACCGCCGCCCAGACAGTTCCCGAACAATATATTCTCGATCTGGAACGCGAGGCCTTCGTCAGCCTCTGCGGCGAGCGAAAAACGCAGGAGCGCATCGCGCACATGCTAAAAACGGGCAAGCCTCTGCGCAATTAGCCGTTCTGCGGTGCGCACCTGCGGGATGTGCTATTCCTCCGGGAACGAGGGCAACTTTTTTCCGGCCCCGGGGTTCCAATTCAGAAGCAGAATTGTATTTAGCGACGCGGACGGTTGCGCTCGCGGGAGTTCCTGGCCGAGCGGTGCACCGGCCAGGGTACTCTCACGGCTGAAAGAGCGGCCAATTCCATGGGATTTGAGCGCATGAGCGCTCGCGGATGACGGCATTCGAAAATGCCGCACTCGAGATCAGGAGTCGACTCAATGCGACGGACGATGGGGTTTGCCGCCACGATTCTGGCGGGAATCTGGATGCTCGCAGGCTGCGGAGGGGGTTCTTCATCGCTTCCACCAACCACCGGCGGAATTGTGACGGTCTATCCGGGAGCGGCGAGCGTCCCGGTGGGGCAGCAGGTGCAGTTTTCCGCTTACCTGCCGAGCCAGCCGGCCGCAACATTCAACTGGAGCGTGTCGGGCGGATCCTCGAACGGCTCGATTAGCGCCGCCGGTCTCTATACCGCGCCGGCATCGCTCCCGAGCAACACCACCGTTACCATTACCGCTGTCTATACCCAGGAAATCAATGAAATCGGCACGGCTAAGATTGCCCTTGTCGCCGCGCAGCCGGTATCCGTAAGCCCGGCGGCCCTTGCAGTTCCGGCCGGCATGACGCAAACCTTCACCGCCATTGCGGGCACGCCTCCGGCACCTGTCACTGCGACATGGGAGGTCAATGGGACGGCAGGAGGAACGGCGGCCACGGGGACGATTACGTCCGCAGGCGTATATACGGCGCCGCTGACGCCTCCTCCCGGGGGCATGGTCACCATCAGCGCCGTGAATGGAGCGGGCACCGGCATGGCTCAGGTGACCGTCGTTTACTCGGATAATTCGATGAGTGGACCATTTGCATTTTCCTATAGCGGCAGCGACACCTCTCAGAACGGGAGCGGCACCGGGGGGTTGCTCTTTGTGGCGGGGAGTTTCACGGCGAGTCCTGCCACGGGAGGGATTTCCGGCGTCGAGGACTACAACAGCTTGACCTTGGTGGCTCCGGCGCAGGATATCGCGGTGACGGGGTCCTATCAGGTCAATCCGGACGGCACCGGTTTTGCGACTCTGACGAATGGCGCGGTCGGGTCGGAAAACTGGACGTTTACGCTTGGCCCGGGCTCGCAGGGAGGCCCGGCCCAGCACGCCGTGCTGGTCCGCTTCGACATCTTCGCCAGCGGAAGCGGAACCATGGACCAGCAGAAACCAGCGGATCTGAACGCGGCCGCATTTAACGGAAGCTATGTGTTCGGATTGGCGGGTGAAGATGCCACGTTCAACGGGGTCTCCGGCAATGCCCTGCAGTTTGCCGGCGAATTCGTGGCCAACGCCGCATCGGGAACGATCCCGTTGAACAGTGCTGTGGAAGACGCCAGCGACAACGGCGCCAATACCTTGAGCGCGCCGGATACCTCTCTTCACGGTCTAATTTTTTCCGTGGACAACAGCAGTGGCCGCGGCACGCTCCAGATCACCAATACCGGCACGGTATATCCGGGGACGTTCAGTTTCGCCTTCTACATCGTTGACCACACGCATTTGAAGGTGGTGGAAACCGACAATCAATCCATCGCCCAGTTGGCGGGCGATATTTACAGCGCTCCCAGCGCGCCCTATTCACCCGCGACCTTGAGCGGGCATTTTGCCTACACGCTTGGAGGAGCCAGCGGACTGTCTCCCTATGCGGCTGGGGGTGTGTTCGTTTCGAATGGCTCCGGCAGCATCACCGGCGGCGTGTTCGATAGCAACAGCGGCGGTTCCACCACTTTGGATCGGGCGCTGACGAACTCGACGTATGCCGTGGACCCCAACCTGGGGCGCGTGGCATTGACCATGGCAACGGGCGGCTTCACGATGAATTTCGGCGCGTATGTCTCCTCGAATGGCTATGTGGAGATGATTCTCCTATCTCCCAATGTGGTGGCCAGCGGCCTCGGCTTCACGCAGACGAGCATGTCTCCGCCTCGGGGAAGCCTGGCCCTGAATTTCACCGGTGTGAACAACTCTGGCGGCTTCGAGGAGGACGTTGCGGGACAGATAACGATCCCTGGAAGCACGGCACCGTATGGAAATCTTATGATCAATAGTGGCGGGACTGTGCTGCCCGGGGTGCCCATTCTTTCCAACTCCGTGGTTGCCAATCCCGATTCCAACGGCCGCGGGACGATGACCGTCAGCAGCCACGCGGATACGTTTCCGTTGGCCTATTACACTGTGGATGGGACCACATTCCTCGTGCTGGAGGGGGACAGCTCGCATACCCTTTCCGGCGTCCTGGTAAACCAGTTCTAAGGACTCTCGCGAGCGTCGCCCGTGCCAGGGCCATTTGTGCGAGTTGTTCCACGGAAGTACGAAGGTACTATTGCGGCCCCCGCTTTCTCCTCCGAAAATTCCCAATACGCGGTAAAGGCAGATCTTATTTGGGGGCAACGGCACTACCCGTCAGTACCATCATGACACCATCGAAAGACACGCTGGAACTGGCAAGCACGGTCACGCAAGCACCCACAAATCCGCCCGCGAGTCCATCAAGACAATCTGCCGCGCATCTTCGCTCCGACGCGCTCTCTCTCGAAGTGCCGGTGAGAGTGCACGGCTCCGCCTTGCCGGGCCCACTCGATGGCCCGGATGCGAAGGCGAAGCCGTTTGAAGAGCAGACCACCACGATGATTGTGTTTCCCCGCGGCGGAGTTCTGAAGATGAGCACGGCGGTCAGCGCGGGCCAGGCAATTGTGCTGACCAACGTACAGTCGCGCCAGGATGCGATCTGCCGCGTCGTGAAGGTCCGCCGCAACTCCGCCGCCCAGAACTACGTTGAGGTCGAATTCACCAATCGCCAGCCCGGATACTGGGGAGTAAATTTGCCCGCCGAAGGCGCGGAGCCCACTGGCAAAGTGGCGCAGCCCGTTTCCTCCGGCGCGCCCGTAGTCGAAGACGCAAGCAAAAATCCGCCGCGTGCAGCGGAGCCAGCTTCGTCCCATCCATCCTCCGCAAACTTGCGCCCTGCCAGCGCGGGAGAAACCGCCAGCTTCAAGGAATCGCCTGCGCCAAATTTCGCCGCCATCGGCACGCGCGAGGAAGTGCAGCCCGCTGCCTCGGCGATACCTGCGCGAAAGCCCGCTCTCCCGTCCGAAAATCTGGAGAGTAAGTCCTCCGGCGATCTCCACAGGAAGCCTCCCCGCGCCGAAGCATTTCCGCCTGCTTCCCCATCGTCATACTTTTCGATGGCGGATCTTCGGGGCGATGCGCGGGCCGCGACATCGCCCGCACCTGCGCAGGAAGATGCCGGGCAACGAGGAGCGGGGGATGCATGGCATGGCCCGCGAGCCGAGGGATTCAACAATAACGCGAGTGTTTCAGCGTCCAAGGCATCACGGTCCGCCGCCCCGGAAATGTTTGGCGTCCGGTTGGATGGCGCTCGGTCCGCAGCGACGGATATTCTGCGCGCGCGGGGTAATGGGGTCGCCATTGCCGCCGGGATTGTTATCTTGCTGGTCGGCGCTGCGGGAGGGATCTTTTATCTTCGCCGACCCGCCCGACAAGCGGAGGCCCCGAGCCAAATGGCAGTCGTGGAGCAGCCAGAGATTGGAAACGTTCCAAGCGAGGAATCTGCAGGGCGGGCAGCGATGGCGAGCGGGCCTTCCAATGCGAATCCCAGACCCCGCACAGTCTCGAAAGAGCTGCCGAACGAATTAGGATCTTCAGCCTCTTCCACCGCCCACGAGTCGACTGCCGGAGGGCCTTCTAGAAGCTCTGTCGGCAAGTCGTTCGATGCCGCGGAAGCCATCGCCCCGGCGCAGACAGTAAGCAATGCGGCGGGCGCGAAGAACGATGCTGCAAACTTTCTGAGCAGCAGTTTGGCCGCACGCCCCGTGGTGGCCCAACATGGGAACCGGGAGGCGGTGGGCGCGGCCCCGGTGCTCGGTCCAGCCGTCGGCGAACCTGCGCAACCGGCCGTTCTCCCGGGGAATATCGGCAGCACTTCGGCGCCTTCTCCACCCATGCCTCGAGCCATTAGTTCGGCCGTGGTGCGGGCTGGAGGCGAGATCAAGCCGCCTGCGCTGATTTCCTCGGTACTGCCGGCCTATCCGCAGCTTGCCCGGGACACGGGAGTGGAAGGCAATGTGGTCATTGATACGGTTGTGGGCAAGGATGGCAGCGTCACCAGCGAGAAGGTGATTTCAGGGCCGGTGCTGCTGCGCCAGGCCGCGCTCGAGGCGCTCCGCACATGGAAGTACCAGCCTCCCATGCTCAACGGCCAGCCCATCTCGATGGAAATCGTGGTGACGATTCGATTCCACCGTTAACTCCTCTGCATCCACGCCTTTTCACCCTTCCGATGGGGCGAAGGGTTGCATTTTTCCCTCTGCTGTCATCCAATGGAGTGCTTCGCGGCGGAATACGCTCTTCCGGCCGGGGGATTCCATGCGGGAAGCAGTGATTGTGAGTTCGGTGCGGACAGCGGTGGGCCGGGCCCCGCGGGGTGCCCTGCGCGCAACGCGTCCGGACGACCTGGCCGCACTGGTGATCCGGGAAGCGGTCTCGCGGGCCCAAGGGCTCGACCCCTCCGAAATTGAAGACGTAATCATCGGCTGCGCCATGCCCGAGGCAGAGCAGGGAATGAACGTCGCGCGCATTGCTTCGCTGCGTGCCGGGCTTCCCGTCACCACCGCGGCGATGACCGTCAATCGCTTTTGCTCCTCGGGGCTGCAGGCCATTGCTATCGCCGCCGAGCGCATCATGTCCGGGCAAGGGGACGTGGCCGTTGCCGGCGGGGCGGAATCCATGAGCATGGTTCCCATGGGCGGCCATAAGATCGCGCCGAATCCCTGGCTGATGGATCATTACCCGGACGCCTACATCAATATGGGTCTGACCGCGGAGAATCTGGCGAAGAAATACAGCATCACTCGCGAGCAGGCCGACGCGTTTTCGCTGGCGAGCCACCAGAAGGCGCTTGCCGCGATTGGCGCGGGCAAGTTCAAGGACGAAATCACGCCCGTCGAAGTGAGCTGCACGACGGTTGAAAATGGCTCACCGGGAGCGGGGAAGTCCGCTGTGGCAAAGACCAGCAAGGTCGTCTTCGACACGGACGAGGGGCCGCGCTCCGATACCTCGCTCGAGGCGCTGGCCAAATTAAAGCCCGCGTTTCATGCGCGAGGCGTGGTGACGGCCGGGAACAGCTCCCAGATGAGTGACGGCGCGGCCGCCTCCGTGGTGATGAGCGCGGAGCGCGCCCGGGCGCTTGGCTTGCAGCCGATGGCCCGGTTCGTTTCCTTCGCCACGGCCGGATGTCCGCCGGAAGAGATGGGGGTCGGGCCGGTCTATGCAATTCCGAGGGCGCTGAAGATTGCGGGGCTTTCGCTCGATCAGATCGGTGTGATTGAGCTGAACGAGGCCTTCGCCGCGCAAGCCCTCACGGTAATCAAGCTCGTCGGCCTGAATCCGGAGCGCGTGAACGTTAACGGAGGAGCCATCGCGCTGGGGCATCCCCTGGGATGCACGGGGGCGAAGCTGACCGCAACCATCTTGCGCGAAATGGCCCGCCGCAATGTGCGCTACGGCATGGTAACCATGTGCATCGGCGGCGGAATGGGCGCCGCGGGCATTTTCGAGCGTGCGGCATAGAGTTTTGCCGAAAGGCACCGCGGCAGGGCATACCGCCGAAGCATCGCGACCGCGCGGGGGATCGCCTTTTCCCTTGCGGTTAGGAGGAAACCCAGCATGGGCACGACACCGGCTGCGCAGGCAGTGAACCGCGGCGGAGCTTTTCTGATCTCTTCGACGCCTTTCGAGAACATCTTCACTCCCGCCGATCTCACCGACGACCAGCGTCTGCTCGGGCGCACCGTCGAGGAGTTCATCGCCAAGGAAGTCGTCCCACATATTCCCGATCTCGAGCGGCACAAGGAAGGCCTGATGCCGCAACTGGTGAGGAAAACCGGGGAGATCGGGCTGCTGGGCGTCGCCATTCCTGAAGAGTACGGCGGCGCGGCGCTCGAAAAGATTTCGATGGCGGTTCTTTCCGAGAAGCTCGGCGCCTATGCTTCCTTTGCGGTGGCCTTTGGCGCGCACACGGGCATTGGGGCGATCCCGATCGTTTATTTCGGCACCGAAGAGCAGAAGAAAAAGTACCTGCCGCGCATGGCTAGTGGGGAATGGCTGGCCTGCTACGCTCTCTCCGAGCCGCAGGCCGGATCGGACGCTCTGGCGGCGCGGACCCGGGCGGTGCTTTCGCCGGATGGCAAGCACTGGATCCTCAACGGCCAGAAGATGTGGATCACCAGCGGCGGATATTCCGACATTTACACGGTATTCGCCAAGGTGGACGGAGAAAAATTCTCCGCGTTCATCATCGAGCGCGGGACTCCCGGCTTCTCCCACGGCGCCGAGGAGAACAAAATGGGCATTCGCGGCAGCTCGACGGTTCCTCTGTTCCTTGAGAACGCCATGGTGCCGCGGGAAAACCTGCTCTACGAGGTCGGGCGCGGACATATCGTCGCCTTCAACACGCTGAATGCCGGGCGATTCTCTCTGGGCGCCAGTTGCTCGGGGACGTCCAAGCAGGTTTTGGCTATTGCCTCGAAATACGCGAAGGAACGCTCCGCGTTCGGCAAGCCGCTGTGCGAATTCGGCCAGATTAAGGCCAAGCTCGGGGAGATGGCCATCCGCACCTATGCGCTCGAATCCATGATTTTCCGCACCGCTGGGATGATCGAAGGAATGGTCCCGGAGGCGGGCACCGACAAGATTCAACGGGCTATGCAGGTGCTCGAGGAATACGCCATCGAAAGCTCGATCAGCAAGGTGTTCGGCAGTGAAACACTCAATTACTGTGTGGATGAGAGCGTGCAGATTTTCGGCGGTTACGGATTCCATGAGGACTATCCGGTCGCACGCCTGTACCGCGACAGCCGCATCAACCGCATATTCGAGGGCACCAATGAAATCAATCGCCTGGTGATCATCCAGATGCTGATGAAGAGGGCCACGGGAGGAATCCTGCCGCTGATTCCCGCGGCGATGAAATTGCGAGAGGAGTTGTTGGAGGCGCCCTCGCTCGAGGAGCCTGACTCGGCCCCGTTTGGCGAAGAGGAGCGCTCTCTTGGGCGGGCGAAGAAGATATTCTTGCTGGCCGCGGGAGCGGCGGTTGAAAAATTTCGCGATCAGCTCACGCAACAGCAGGAAATCGTTGCCGCGCTCGCCAATATTGTGATCGAGGTGTACGCGATGGAATCAGCGCTCGGCCGCGCCAAGAAGGCCGCCGCAGCGAACAGCCCGGTAGCAGAGCAGATGGCCCTTGCCGCGCGCGCCTTCATCTACGATGCGATGGACCGCCAGGAAAAGGAAGCGCGCACAGCCCTCGTGGCCATCGCGGATGGCGACACGCGCACAACATTGCTTGCAGCCCTTCGGCGCCTGGCGAAACATGCTCCCGTTGATACCATCGCGTTTCGCCGGCGCGTAGCGGACGCCGTGCTCGCGCAGGACCGTTATCCGTTTGATGGTCGGTAAACACCGGGAGATCATTTCAGGCGAAAGCCCTTTCGCCCCTTTGCTCTCCAGCGACAAATAATGTCGCACCTGGCGGCCCGGATTGAAACGGGTCAGCGACCGGAAAACTTCTTTCCTTACGGAAATAGATTTCCATATCCTGAGAACACCTCTTTTTCAATATCCCTGCATTTCAAGAAGTTATCTCCTGATCCCTTTGGACTCCCTCGTGCATCGTATCGATTGGGAGAGAAAACTTTTACATGACGACCGTGTGGCATTGGGTGAAAGCGTCGGCAGGCCGCATTTTGGGAAAGCCGAAAGTTCGTAAACGCCTCTTTTGGATCCTGGCAATCTTCTTCATCTTGCAAATCTACTTCGTTCGGGAGCTACTGGCGGCGGAAGTCCTTTTTGGGCTTGGGTTTGCGGTGCTAGCTCTCCTGACCGGTGTTTCCTACGTGGTGGGGCTCATCGGCGAGCGCGGATTGGATTGGGCGGAGGGGGCGGCCCGGGTGATTGCCCATTTGGCCCGGCTGACCTACGCTTTTGCTATCGAGATCAGCAAAAAGCCATTCCGCCATCCACATTCAGAGTCTGCCCAGTAATCGCGCTGGCCTGGTCCGAAGCCAGAAACAATGCGGCTGAGGCTACCTCTTCGGCCGTCTGCGGCCGGCGCTGGAGTATGTTCTCCAGCATGCGATTCAGCACTTCGTCTCCTGCCGAGTGAAAATAGTCCGCGAAGGCGCGCGTCAACTCCTGCGACATTCTGGTTTCCGTCACCGGGCCCGGGCAGATGGCGTTGACGCGCACCCCGGCTGGGGCAGCCTCGGCGGCGAGCGTGCGGGTCAGGCCGAGCAGCCCAGCCTTGGATGCGGTATACGGCCCGTTCATCGGAAAAGCCGCTTTCGCCGCCACGCTGCTGATGTTGAGGATCGAGCCTGACTTGCGCTGGTACATCTCCGGAAGGACCAGCCGGCACAACAGGTAGGGGGCGCGCAGATTGATCGCCAGGACTTCGTCCCAATCTCGCGGGGCGATGGCTTCGATCATTCGCACGGGCCCGTAGATGCCGGCATTGTTCACCAGGATGTGAATGGCGCCGAAGGCGTCGCGGGCCGCCTTAACGATCTTGTCGCAATCGGTTTCGCGGGCGAGGTCGGCGGGAACGGCGACGGCCCTTCCTCCCGCATTGCGAATCTCCGCGACGGCTTCTCGCAGTTCATTGTCGCTTCGTGCGGCCAGCGCCACAGCCGCGCCCTCGGCCGCAAACTTTCGCGCGATGGCCCGCCCGATCCCGCGCCCGCCCCCGGTCACAATGGCAACCTGCCCATCAAGCAACATGGCTTCGCTCCAATTTGAGATAAAGGAGAATACCATCCTCGCGGCATGGCAGACTCGACGGTCGCACTACACGGGGATGGCCCGCCTTCTATTGTGAAGTTTGCCAGCATCCGCACATTGCGCCGGATGCATTCCAATATATACTTCCGGGGGCTTGCGCTTCGCTGTGCCGGCCTGCGGTGGCGGAGATTGACGATTTCATGCTTGAAAGCGGGAGGATTTCCTCCGATGGGTCCCATGCGATCATTGAGAATTGCAGCCTTATTTCTGTTCGTGGCAATAGTGGCAACGCCAGCCCGGCCTCAGGCAGCGAGCCAAGCTGCCGACTGGCCCATGTACAGCCGTGATCTGGCTTCGACGCGGTTTTCACCGCTGAAGCAGATCAACACGGGGAACGTTTCGAATCTTGCGGTGGCCTGGACCTATCCGATGCGGCCGGGCGGCGAGGGGCCGTCGGCTGGTGCGTTCAACGAAGTAACTCCGATTGTCGTCCACGGCGTCATGTACCTTGCGGCGGGAAACCGGGTTGTGGCGCTCGACCCCGAAAACGGCAAGGAGATATGGCGCTATCAGGTGCAGACCGGACTGGTCTCGCAGCGGGGCGTGGCCTACTGGCCGGGTGACCGCCGAAATCCTCCGCGCATTTTCTTTACCAGCCTCCACAAACTGGTGGCGCTCAATGCCCGCACGGGCCAGCTTGATCCGGGCTTTGGCACGAACGGAGAAGTGACGCTACACGTCCCGTTTGCCGAGGTCCCCACCATCTACAAGGACATCATCATTCTGGGAGCCAACGTTTACGGGCCGGGCGAGCGCAATCTGCATCCGCAGGACGAAGTGGGCAAAGGTATCCCGGGAAATTCCCGCGCCTTTGACGCCCGCACCGGCAAGCGCCTGTGGGAGTTCCATACCATTCCGCAGCCCGGCGAGACAGGCAACAATAGCTGGGGCGACGACAGCTGGAAGGGCCGCGGCGGCACGAACGTCTGGTCCATCACCATGAGTGTGGACGAGAAGCGCGGCATTCTCTACATGCCCATTGGCGGTCCGGCGGCGAATTACTACGGCGGAGACCGTCCCGGCGACAATCTGTTCTCCAATTCACTCGTGGCGGTGGACGTGGCGACGGGGAAGCTGAAATGGTACTTCCAGACCGTGCATCATGAGCTGTGGGATTTCGATCTGCCTCCCGAGCCGGCTTTGATTGACATCGAGCAGAATGGCAGGAAAGTGCCCGTGGTCGTGCAGATGGGAAAGTCCGCGTACATGTTCATTCTCAATCGCGTAACGGGAAAGCCCGTCTTCGGCGTCGAAGAGCGTCCGGTCCCCAAGGGAAATGTTCCGGGCGAGCAATATTCGCCTACGCAGCCCTTCCCGCTGAAGCCGCCTCCGCTGGCGCGCGTCGGCTTTACGCTGAACGACATGGTCACCGCTGACGACACCACCCCGCAGCACGCCCAGGCCTGCCGGGACCTGTGGAGCAAGGGCGGCGGCTTTTACAATGCCGGCGAGTTCACGCCATGGCTCTACCATGCCGAAGGGACGCCGCTGAAAATTTCTCTGGTATTTCCCGGAGCGACCGGCGGAGCGAACTGGGGCGGGACGGCCTCCGACCCGACCCTCGGCTATGTTTTCGTGAACACCCAGGACCAGGGCGCGCTCGGCTGGATCGCAAAAAATCCCAAGTATAATCCAGCGTCACCGGGCAGTCTGCTCCCGTACGATCGCGGCAGCACGCCAGAATTTCCGGGCCAGTACGCTAATTTCACGGCCATCGCCAAGGACGCGAACGGAAAGCCCATCGGAAGCTGGCCCTGCCAGAAACCGCCGTGGGAACGGCTCGTCGCCGTGAACGCCAACACCGGGGAGATTGCCTGGCAGGTCCCGCTCGGTATCACCGAAGGCTTGCCAAAGGAAAAGCAGAATACCGGCCGGCCGGGCGCGTTTGCCGGTCCGATTGCCACGGCTGGCGGGCTGGTGTTCATTGGCGCTACCAATGACAACCGTTTTCGGGCCTTCGACTCGCAGACCGGAAAGAAACTATGGTCCGCGAAGCTCAACTACACTGCCACTGCCGTCCCGATGACCTACGAGGGCAAGAACGGAAAGCAGTACGTGGCCATAGTGGCGGCCGGCGGAGGTTCGGGAGATGGCCAAGGACTTGTGGTGTACGCCCTGCCATAGCCTGGGCGAAGAGGCCTTCGGGCGCTCTCGCGGTCAGGGGACGCGCCCGGGGCGGGGCTCCTCGACGTCTGCGTACAGCCGTTCGATCACGTCGCGGTAATGCTCCTCGATCACGCGCCGCTTCAGCTTCATCGTGTAGGTCAGCTGTCCGTTTGCCTGAGTGAAGTCCTGTTCCAACAGGGCGAAGCGCTTGGGCTTCTCGAATTGGGCGAGCGCGGAGGTGAGCCGTTCCAGCTCCGCGGCCAGCCGGTCGCGCACCCAGGGATCGGAGACCATCTGCTGCGGAGTGGGAAACTCGCGCCCTGCCTTGCGCGCTTCGGATTCGAGATTGGCTAAATTGGGGACGATCAGGACCGACACAAATTTTCGCTGGTCGCCCACGACCAACGCGTTTGTGATGAGCGGCGAGGTCTTCAGCAGGTTTTCAATCGGGGCGGGCGCCACGAATTTTCCTCCCGCCGTCTTTAACAGCTCCTTCTTGCGGTCGGTGATGGTTAGAAAGCCGTCCTCGTCAAGCTGCCCGATGTCTCCGGTGCGCAGCCACCCGTCCGGTGTGAAGGCCTCCCGCGTCTCGTCCGGTTTGCGGTAGTAGCCCTGCATCACGCACGGACCCTTTACCAGAATCTCGCCGTCCTCGGCGATGCGTACCTGGACGCGGCGGATGGGCCGCCCGACGGTGCCCACCTTGTTCCTGCGTGGCGTGTTGGTGGCAATGACGGGAGAAGTTTCCGTTAGCCCGTAGCCCTGATATACGGGTAGATGGATGCTCCAGTAAAATTCGGCCAAATCCGGAGAAAGCGGCGCGCCGCCGGCGCTGAACACGCGAATCCGTCCCCCGACGCCCCGCCGGATTTTTGAATAGACCAGCCAGTCTGCCAGATGCCATTGCAGCCGGATGCTCGCGGAAACTTGCTGGTGACGAACGCGCCAGGGCGCCGCCCGCGAGGCCACGCGAAGCGCCCAGTCGAGCAGTTTCTCGCGGAGCCCGCCGGCGCGCCGGCCGGTCTCGATGATTCCGGCATAGATCTTTTCATACAAGCGGGGCACCGCCGCGACCATCGTCGGGCGGACATTCAGCAGGGCCTGGGCCACAGCATCCATCTGCTCAACGTAGGCCACGGAGACTCCATGAAAGAAATAACCGTAATCAATGGTGCGCTCGTAGACGTGCGCAAGAGGCAGCAGGGACAGGGCGACGTCGGCGGGCGACAAATCGAAATCCACGTTGAAATCGAGCGCATTCGAACTGAGATTGGCGTGCGTCAGCATCACTCCCTTGGGCTCGCCCGTGGTGCCCGAGGTGTAAATGATTGTGGCCAGTTGGCTGGAGGCGACGCTTTGAATGCCAGTGCGGTAGGCGGCGATCTCCGCATCTCCTGCTCTCTCGATCAAGGCTTCGAGACTCAAAATCTCTCCGCGTAGGTCCTGCGGGCCGCCCGCGGAAATAATCTGCTCCACCTGGGGCATGCGGTCGCGGACCTGTACCGCCAAGCGGGCCTGCGCTTCTCCCGCCGTAATCAGGGCGCGAGCGCCTGAATCGTTCAGGATGTAGAGGAGCCGCTGTGCGGATTCGTGAAAATAGACCGGCACGGTGACCGCCCCGATGCCCAGGATCGCAAAATCCGCGATATGCCATTCCGGCCGGTTCGGCGCAAACAGCCCGACGCGATCTCCGGGCTGGATGCCCAATTCTCGCAACGCCCTGGCCAGGCAGGCCACGCGGCGAAGCATCTCCTTCGCTGAAATGGATTGCCAGCGGCCCATCGGCGAGCCTGCCGTCGGGAGATACATCTGTGCGCGCCGGTTCCAGTGCTGGTCCACGGCATCGAGGAAACATTTTGGCAGGGATGGGTCCTGCGGGGTCATCGAAGCCACTCTAGCGCATCGGCTTTGCATGGCGCAACGCGCTTTGGCCGAGTACGCTGCCAAGTGACCACGATGGCATAATATCCTGGCGGAGGAGGTTGCCATGCCCACGCACTCCGGGAGCGAAACGATTTCCTACCAGCCCGTCCGGGCGCCGCGCGGCGCAGCCCTTTCCTGCAAAGGCTGGCAGCAGGAAGCCGCCCTGCGCATGCTGATGAACAACCTGGATCCCGAGGTCGCCGAAAAGCCCGAGGAACTGATCGTGTACGGCGGGCGGGGAAAAGCGGCGCGCAACTGGCAATGCTTCCACGCCATCGTCGCGGCGCTGCGGTCCCTGGAGAACGACGAGACGCTCCTCGTGCAGTCCGGCAAGCCCGCCGGCATCTTTCGCACGCACGCATACGCTCCGCGCGTATTGATCGCCAATTCCAATCTCGTCGGCCATTGGAGCGATTGGCATCATTTCGACGAACTCGATCGCGCCGGCCTGATGATGTACGGCCAGATGACCGCCGGAAGCTGGATTTATATCGGTACGCAGGGAATCCTGCAAGGCACCTATGAGACGTTCGGCGCGGCCGGCCGAAAACATTTCCCGAACGGGCTGGCGGGAAAGTTGATCGTCAGTGGCGGAATGGGAGGGATGGGCGGGGCGCAGCCGCTCGCGGCCACGCTGCACGGCGCCGCCTTTCTCGGAATTGACGTAGACCCGGAGCGCATCAAGCGCCGGGTCAAGACCGGCTACTGCGACGTGATGGTCAGCAGCCTCGACGAGGCGCTGCGCATTCTGAAGAATGCGGTGCGCAAGAGCGAAGCGGCTTCGGTCGGGCTGATCGGGAATTGCGCGGACGTCATTCCCGAGCTGGCGCGGCGCGGCGTGGTCCCCGATCTGCTCACCGATCAGACGAGCGCGCATGATCCCGCCTGCGGATACGTCCCGCAGGGCCTCAGTGTCGAGCAGGCTGCCGAACTCGCCCGTACCGATCCGGAGTCCCGCCGGCGCCGCGCGCTGGAATCAATCGCCGTGCACGTCGAAGGCATGCTGGCCTTGCAGAAGCTGGGTGCGGTCACCTTCGACTATGGCAACAATATCCGCACGTTCGCCTTCGAACAGGGCGTGAAGAACGCCTACGATTTTCCCGGCTTCGTTCCAGCCTATATCCGGCCGCTCTTCTGCGAGGGGCGCGGCCCGTTTCGCTGGGCGGCGCTATCCGGCGAAGCGTCGGACATTCACCGGACCGACCAGCTTGTGAAGGAGCTGTTTCCCCACGACGCGATGCTGTGCCGCTGGATCGATCTGGCGCAGAAGCGGGTGCGTTTCCAGGGATTGCCGGCGCGCATCTGTTGGCTGGGCTACGGGGAGCGGGCCCGCTTCGGGCTGGCACTTAACGATCTTGTGGCGCGCGGAGAATTGAAGGCTCCGATTGTAATTGGCCGCGACCATCTCGATTGCGGCTCGGTGGCGTCGCCCTATCGCGAGACCGAGCGGATGCTGGACGGCTCGGATGCCGTGGCGGACTGGCCTCTGCTCAACGCCTTGCTCAACACGGCGAGTGGCGCGAGTTGGGTCTCGATTCACAATGGCGGCGGTGTGGGAATCGGCTACGCGCAGCATGCCGGCCAGGTCGTCGTCGCCGACGGAACCGCGGAGATGGCTTTGCGCATTGAGCGCGTTCTCACCAACGACCCCGGCATCGGCGTTGCGCGGCATGCCGACGCGGGATACCCGGAGGCGGTCGAGTTCGCGCGCCGCTCGGGAATAAAGATTCCCATGCTGGGCGAGAAACCCTGAGAGTCGCGAAATCTGTCGTGTCGCCCTCCGCGGAAGTGGCGTTTCGGCTGTTAACGCGATAGTATAAGCCCCGTTGCTGTGTCCGACTGGCTCATCACCGGCTGCTCGGAACTGCTCACCTTGCGCGGGCCCGTGCCGCGGCGCGGGCGTGCGGCCGAGGATGTGGGCATTCTTCGCGACGGCGCCCTGCTGGTCCACAACGGGCAGATTGCAGCCGTTGGCACCCGGCACCAGATCGAACGGCTGCCCGAATCGCGCCGCGCCGAAAAGCTCGATCTCGGCGGCCGCGTGGTCCTGCCGGGTTTTGTGGATTCGCACACCCACCTGATTTTCCCCGCCGGCCGCGCCGAGGAGTATGAGCAGCGTATCCAGGGGAAAAGCTACGAGGAAATCGCGCGGAAGGGAGGCGGAATTTCCTCGACAGTGGCGGCGCTTCGCCGGACCCCCGTGCGGCGGCTCCGTGAGCGCGCGTTGTTCTTTTTGGAGGAGTTCGCCGCGCATGGGACGACGACTCTCGAGGCCAAGAGCGGCTACGGCCTGGATTGGAAGTCCGAGGCTAGAATCCTCGGACTGCTCGGCCGTCTGCATCAGGACCAGCCGCTCGATATTGTCCGCACTTTTCTCGGCGCTCACGCGATACCGCCGGAATTTCGCGGACGGGCCGGCGCCTATGTTGACCTTCTTGTGCGGCGCTGGATTCCGTCGGTGGCCGCCGCGGACCTGGCGGAGTTCTGCGACGTGTTTTGCGACCGGGGCGGGTTCTCGCTGGCGCAGGCGCGGCGAATTCTGACAGCGGCGCGCGCAAGCGGCCTTGTTCCGCGCGTTCATGCCGAGCAATTCGCCCCCACCGGGGCGGCGCTCCTGGCGATTGAGATGGAGGCTGCCAGCGCCGACCATCTCGAGCAGATCACGCCGGGCGACGTTCGGGCGCTCGCGCAATCGAATGTCGCCTGCACGCTCCTGCCAGGATGCGTGTTTCACCTCGGCCTCTCCCGACATGCACCGGCGCGCGCACTGTTGGATGCGGGAGCCATCGTTGTCCTCGCCACGGATTTCAATCCTGGAACCAGCCCGACCCTCAGCATGCCGATGATCCTCTCGCTCGCCTGTTCGCAACTGCGGATGACTCCTGCCGAGGCCGTCGTCGCCGCTACCATCCATGCCGCCTATTCCCTGCGCGCGCACAGCCACATCGGCTCGCTCGAGGTTGGCAAGTACGCTGACCTGGCCGCCTTCGACGTGGCCAGCTACCGTGAGATCCCCTATTATTTTGGAGTGAACCTCTGCAGCCTGACCATGAAGCGCGGAGTCGTGATCCATTCGAAAATGTGGTGAGCCATGAGGCGGTTGGTCGAGTGCGTCCCCAACTTTTCCGAAGGGCGAGACGCGGCGAAGGTGGATGCGATCGTCGCGGCGATGCTCCATGCTCCGGGCGTTTATCTGCTGGGCCGCGAAAGCGACGCGGACCACAACCGCAGCGTGATTACCCTGGCGGGTGAGCCGCAGGCCGTAGTGGAAGCGGCCGTGCGCGGGGTAGGGAAAGCCGCCGAACTGATTGACCTGACGCGGCAGACGGGCGCACACCCGCGCCTGGGCGCGGCCGACGTGGTGCCCTTCATCCCGATCGCGGGCGTGAGCCTTGAAGATTGCGTTGCGCTGGCGCTTCAGGCGGGGCGGGCGATTTGGGAGCGCTTTCGCGTCCCTGTCTATTTCTACGAAGCGGCGGCACAAAGGCCGGAACGCGCCCGCCTGGAAAATGTCCGCCGCGGCCAATTCGAAGGGCTGCGCGAAGAAGCGCTGCGCGATGCCAGCCGCGCGCCGGATGTCGGCGGGCCGGGACTGCATCCGACGGCGGGCGCCACAATCGTGGGCGCGCGCAAATTTCTGATCGCTTACAATATTTTCCTGAACACGCCGGACGTCCGCATTGCCAAGAGCATCGCCAAAGCCATCCGCTTCTCCAGCGGCGGGCTACGCTACCTGAAAGCCATGGGTGTGGAGATGCCGGGACGCCATCAGGCTCAGGTGTCCATGAACCTCACCGATTTCGAGCAAACGCCGCTGCACCGCGTGTTCGAAATGGTGAAGCGCGAGGCCGAGCGCCACGGCGCATATATCGCCAGCAGCGAACTGGTGGGCCTGATTCCGCGGGGTGCCATGGACATGGCGGCCGACTTCTATCTCCAGATGGAAAACTTCTCTCCCGCCAAGGTCTTGGAAAACCGTTTGTTGGAAGCGCTCGAAGCGGCGGCCGGGCCCGGATCCGCCGGCTTTGCCGGGATCGTGCAACCCTTTTTGGACGCGGTGGGCGCGCCGACGGCCACGCCCGGCGGAGGGTCGGTTGCGGCGCTGGCCGGCGCCTTGAGCGCGAGTGTTGGCCAGATGGTGGCGGGCCTTTCCCGAAGCAGGAAATCGCAGGCGTCTTTCGCCGAAGCTCTCGGCAAAGCCGGAGAGGAGTTTCGCGAGGCTTCGCGGGAGCTGGCGCAGGCCATGGATCATGACGCGGCGTCGTTTGAGGGCGTG
The DNA here is from genome assembly GCA_021780215.1 of Acidobacteriota bacterium. GTDB lineage: Bacteria > Acidobacteriota > Terriglobia > Acidiferrales > UBA7541 > Palsa-295. Next base: position 12,863 of record JAJXZD010000072.1, on the reverse strand, counting down.
CTGAAAGCGCGCCGGATGCCGCGAGAGACTGCCACGGAGCAGCGCGCCCGCGAAAGCGCCATTCAGGATTCGCTGGTGCGCGCCGCGGAGGTTCCGCTGGAAGTGGCGCGAAAGGCCCTCGTGATATTTGAGAAGCTGGGGCAACTGGAGCCCATGTCCAGCCCGTCTATGTTGTCAGATATCCGCGTGGGGCGGCTCATGGCTGTGGCGGCGGTCCGCGGAGCGGTCGAGAACGCATTGACGAACCTGGATGCGATCACCGACGCGCCGTTTGCCAGCCGCGTGCGCGCGGAGGCTCAGCGGCTGGCCTCTCGCGTAGCTGGCGCGGACGCAGCCGGTCGCGTGTAGAATGGTTCGAGAGGCTGTATGAGGGGAAAATTCATGAAACAGTTTTTGCGCAGTTGTCTCGCGGTGATTCTGCCAGGAGCACTCCTGGTGGCCGCGGCCGCGCTGTGGCCGTCAGAGGCTCACGGCGGCTCGCTGAGCACCTCCGTCATCGGGATGTTTCCGAAGACCGCGGGTGAGTTTGCCTACGCGGACCTGAAATCCGCCCGCAAGTATGCCTGGTATCCGCAGCTTCGCGAGCAGTTGTTGCCCAGCCGCTTCCGACAGTTCGAGCAGTTCCTGACCTCGGCGGGCGTCGATCCGAACACGCAGGTCGATGAGCTGGCCTGGGGAGCCATCCGCGGCGCGAAGGGAACCAGCGAGGAGATCGTCGGCGTGGCGCTCGGAACATTCACGCCCTCGGCGAGTGAGGACCACTTCAAGCAGCAGAAGCTGCCCAAGATCGAGGATCATGGCTACGATCTCTACGCCTTCGGCAGCGGCTCGGGGCCCGGCGACATCTTTTTCACGTTCATTGATTCGAACACCGCGGCCTTCGGCCAGCGCGATGCGCTCCAGAACCTGATCGATGTCCGGACGGGCGTGGCGCAGAGCCTTCTCGACAATGACACGCTTTTCCCGTTGATTAACGAAGCGAACGGGAATGGCATCATCTGGGCCGTGCTCGACAAGAACTATACGCACCTCGCCATCCAGCAATTGATCCCGCAGGCCAACCAGTTTCCGCAGGCCACGCCGATCATCAACCGCATGCGCGCGATGACCATCAGTGTGGAAGCCGACTCCGGCGTGGACGCCCGCTTCCAGGCCGTTTGCGCTTCTCCGGATGATGCTAATCTCCTGGCGGCCGGCCTGCAGGGAGCGCTCATGATGCGGCGCTACCAGGAGGCGCAAACGAACCCGGATCTCGCCAGTGCGCTCGATCAGGTCAGCGTGACCCCCAGCGGAGACCGGCTGAAGGTGGAAGCTCCAGTCAGCCAGGACCAACTCCTGGCGTTGATTCGCACGCACGCGTTTGCCGTGCCGATGTAAGCCTCGGCCATGCCAGCCTGATTGTTGGCGACTGCGAGACAGGACTCGCCGGAGGGGCCCGCTGACGGTTCAGGAGGCAGGGCGCCGACCGCCGCGGAATTTGGTGAGCGTCACGACAGGCCGCCCATCCGGCGCGTCGCATTCCACGCGGTCCACCGGGATGCCCTCGAAGGACTTCCGAATATTCTCGGTGAGTTGTGAAGCTGCTTTTTGCAATAGTCCCGCCCCACGGCGGGGCGCGCGGCGGCCTCCCTTCAGGATCTCGAGGAACACTTCGACGCGGTCGGGAAAATGCGAGGCGGAGAGACGGACGATGGGCGCCGAGTGGCCCAGGGCGCGGGCGCTCAGGAAAATTTCGCAGCATGCGCTGATGGCGGCGGTGGCGAGGTCTCCCTGGACGCGCTCGTGAAATCCGGCGCGCCGGGCGATGTGGGCAACCACCGCGGCGCTTCCGGCAATCAGACGGGCGTCATTGGCGAATGTGCACTCGATTCCGGCCAATCGGTCATGCATCGCGTCCATCCGAGTCGACCACGCGCACGTCGCACGCCTCCCGGCAATCCGGGCAGTAGTAGAGTCCGTCCACGCAGAGCCTAATGTTGTCCTGCGACTGGCAAAAGCAGCAGAATTTCTCGCAGTCGCATTGCGATTCCGGCTTTTCGCACTGCAGGCAGACGGTTGTCACGACGGCTCCCTCCTGGCCGGGATCTGTTTCCGGCTCTCATACTAGGCCACTGTTTTGCGTCGGACAAGGTCGCTGGGCCGGCCATGTTCGTTCCCGTTGAGGGGGGCTCTGCGTGCTCCGGAGGCCCCCAAGTTGACTTTATATCGGGATTGCGTTAAGAAGTGCGGGGTTGTTAGCAAAGCAACCGCGGGCCCCCGCACGGACGCAAACCTGCTGCGCCATCCGGTCTGACTGCGGAGCCGAGGAAAGGACCTGCCATCGTCACCAATCTCGTGGTGCCCAAAACGGGCGGAATGAATACTACCAAGGTCAATCTTGTCCGGTGGCTCAAGAAGGAAGGAGACCGCCTGAAGCAGGGCGAAGGCGTCGTCGAGCTTGAGACGGAGAAGGTGAATTACGAACTGGATGCGCCGGTGGATGGCGTTCTTCTGAAAATCGTCGTGCAGGAGCCGGCCGAGGTGGAAGTGGGCGGGCTGCTTGGCTACATCGGGCAGCCGGGCGACACCATGCCGGCATCCTAGAAACCCGCGAAGGCTTGGCCAGCATATCAGCGCGTGCCGCATCGGCCTGCGGCAAGGGAGGCTTAACCATGCAGTCGAAAGAGGCGCTCGGGAAAGAAAGGCTCATCTGGATGTTCACGCAGATGTCCCGAATTCGCGAATTCGAGGAGCGCGTGAAGCGGACCTTTGTCGAGCATCCCGGAGTGATTCGCGGTCATGCGCATCTCGGAGACGGCGCGGAGGCCAGCATCGTCGGATCGCTCACGGCGCGCCAGGAGAACGACCTGGTTATGCCTAGCTACCGCTGTCACGGTTACCCCATTGTCCTGGGGACTGACGCGCGCCGGCTGATGGCCGAGATCTACACGCGCAAGGATGGCATCTGCAAGGGCTTCGGCGGCTCAATGCACTTGGCCGATCCCGCGCACCATTTCGTCGGCACCTCAGGCATCATCGGGCAGGGCATCGCGCATGCGGCTGGGGCGGCCCTGACGGCCCAGGTGAAGAAGACAGGGCAGGTTGTGTTTTCCTTCTTTGGTGATGGCTCGTCGAAGCAAGGTGCCTTTCACGAGACGCTCAATCTGGCGGCCGTCTGGAAGCTGCCGGTCGTGTTCGTCCTCGAAAATAATTTCTACCAGGCCTACACGCACATCCGCCTCGAAGACGCCAACTTCATGGCCGGCGACCCTCTCTCGCAGAAGGCCAAGGCCTACAGCATTCCGGGAGTGACGGTGGACGGGACCGACCCGCTGGCCGTATACGAAGCGGTAGGGCAGGCGGCGGAGCGGGCGCGGGCGGGGCAGGGGCCGAGCCTCATCGAATCGCGCTTCTATCGCTTCACGCCGCACGGCAACGCCATTACCGTGCCGCCGGTGCCCACACAGTTCCAGGAGCACGAAGCCATCGAGGTCTATGGGAACAAGGCCGAGTTTGAAGCCGCCAGGGCCAACGATCCGATTCCCAAGTTCCGCAAGGCTCTGATTGCCCGCGGCGCCATTTCCGCCGCCGATGCCGACCGCATCGAGGCCGCGGCACGCGCGGAAATGGATGAGGTAGTGAAGTTTGCGTTGGCGAGTCCGCTGCCCGCGCCGGAAGACGCGGTCAATTACGTCTGGGCATAAATTTCAGGAGGGTTCCATGGGGCGCGAAATGATGTTTGGCGAGGCCATCGCCGTCGCCATTACGGAGGAGATGCAGCGCGATTCGAGCGTCGTCTTCTACGGGCAGAATATGGCCATGACCGACCGCGATCCGTACGTGCGCAAGTTCGGCAAGGACCGCGTCCGCATCACCCCCATTTCAGAGACCGCGGAAATGGGCATCGCCGTGGGCGCCGCGATGACCGGGCTGCGGCCCATCGTCGAGTTGTACATGAGCGAGTTCATGCTGGTGGCTTTCGATGAGGTCATCAACGAGGCTCCGCGGATGCGCTATATGTCCGGCGGACAGGTCAAGGTGCCCCTGGTTTTCAAGGCGGGATTCGGCTTCGCCGCCGGCTGGGCCGCACAGCACTCGAACAGCATCTTGAACACCATGATGGGTATTCCGGGTCTCAAGCTGGTGGTGCCCTCGACCTCCGCCGATGCCAAAGGCATGATGAAGTCGGCGATTCGCGACGATAACCCGGTCGTCTACCTGCACCATTACATGCTGACCCTCGACAAGAGCGAAGTGCCCGACGGGGATTACCTTGTTCCCCTCGGAGTTGCCGACGTGAAGCGCGCTGGAACGGATGTGACCATTGTTGCCACGGCATGGATGGTGAAAAAATCGCTTGCCGCCGCCGAAATGCTGGCCAAGGAAGGCATCAGCGCGGAGGTGGTTGATCCGCGAACGCTGGCGCCGCTCGACGTGGACACCATCGTGCAATCCGTGCGGAAGACGGGGCGGCTTGTGCTGGTGGACCAGGCGCCGCGGCAATCCTCGGCCGCGGCGGTGATCGCCGGGGAAGTAGCCGAGCACGGTTTCCGGTACCTGAAGGCTCCGGTCAAAATGGTCACGGCGATGGACACATCGGTGCCCTACAGCGCGCCAATGGAAAGCTACGTCCTGCCGAGCGAAGAAAGAATCGTGAGCGCGGTGAAATCCGTGCTGGCGGCGCAGGCCGCCGCAGTGTAGCGCCAGTACCCGCATATCTATCTCTGCGGCACCAACGGGTCGCTATCTCTCTCAGCGGCGGAGGCGGGCATGGTTGACTTCGCGGTGGTGCCGGCTCGGACGGCGCTTCTCAATGTGGACATGCAGAACTGCTTTGTCCACGGATCCCCAATCGCCGCTCCGGATGCCCCCGTGATTCTGGAGCGCGTCAATCGGCTGGCGGCAGCGTGCCGCCGCGCGGGCATTTTGGTGATTCACGCCAGCATCGTGGTGCGGCCGGACGGCTCCAATCTCGGTGTCCTGTCGGAATTCAGCCCGCCAGTTCGGGAGGGGATTCTCAATAAGGGCTCGGAATCGGCCGCGCTGCACAAGGGCCTTGTCGTGGACGCGAGAGACATCTTGCTGGAAAAGCCGCGGTTCGGCGCGTTTCATGGCACGGATCTGGAACTCATCCTCCGCGCGCGCGGCATTGACACGGTCATTATCAGCGGTGTGGCTACCAACGTCTGTTGCGAGACGACGGCGCGCGAGGCCGCGGTCCGCGATTTTCACGTCTTTTTCCTCAGCGATGGAACAGCGACGGCCGCGATGGGCAATGCCTCCGCCGCGGAGCTACAGAAGGCGACCTGCGCCACGCTCGGCTTCCTCTTCGCGCAAGTGCTTACCGTGGACGAAATGATTGCGAAGATCGAGGGCGCAGCGCGGGCGACGGCCGCCAGGTCCTAACCGCGCTTCCTCCGCTTGCGGCTCGCGGATTTCTTGCGCGCCTGCCTTTTGGGCGTTCTTGCCTTCCGCGCTGGCGCGCTCTTCTTTTTCGCTGGCTTGCGCGCCTTTGCGCCGGACGTCCTCCTCGGTCCCTTCTCGCCTTTCACTGCCGGAAATTGCGCGAGGGTCGTCTGGAATGCGTGGGAGGCGAGCCGCTCGAGCGGCCATTTGCGCGCATCCTGATTGAGCACCTCGATTCCCCATGGGCCCGAGTATCCCGCCTTCAGCAGCAGGCTCACAAAGCGCCGTGGCTCGAACTCCCCATCCCCGCAAAACAGGCGGTGATTGATCGTGTCCTCGTGCAGTGGCCACGGGCATTCGCGGGTTCCGTCATTGATTTCTACGGCCATCATGTACTTCAAAGGGACGCGCGCGACGCGTTCATAGGGAATCCTAAGCTTGGCGATGTGCCAGAGGTCGAAGCAAATCCCGCCATTGGGAGCGCCGGCGCCCTCGACGAGTTCGAGGGCCTTTTCCACGGAGTCAATGGTGGAAAAGGGAGTGGGCATCATCTCATAGACGATGCGCGTGCCGTGGCTGGCGGCGTCCTTGCACAGCGCGGCGAATGCTTCGATCAGGCGCGGCATGGGGCAATTCGAGCGCACGAATTCGCCCGCTTTGACGTGGCGGGCGCCCAGAACCTCGGCCGCTTCCAGCAGTTTCCGCTTTAGCTCGTCGGATTCGCGCTTCTTCTCTCCCACCTCGAACCAGTCGCTCAGAAACTCGAGCTCGACGTGCCGCATGCCGTTGCCGTCGAGTATGGATTTCATCTCCTTCAGGGTGCGCTTCTGGAGCGTGTGCGCCAGGTCGGAGTGCCAGATGCCGATGCCCTTGAAGCCGGCCCGCGCGGCCGCCTCGACACGGTCCCTGAAGTCGAAGGGGCTGTAATCCTTGTCCGTATGCGGCTGAGCCCCGCCCGCAAGGGTCCAATAGGAGCCAAGCAATTCCACGCCAGATGTGGTCATCGTGTCCTCGATTCGGAGAAATACACCGCGGCATGCTAGTCCGGGGCGGGGCGGGAGTCAATGCGGATGCAGGGAGCGGGCCGCTCGGCGCCCTTTGAAGCGTATCAAAGCGCCTTGACATATCTATACGAGACGTATTAAAACGTCTTGCGCATTCGAGAACAATGGCGTAGGAGCACGGCCTCGCCCTCCGCTAAGCCTGGCAATCGAGGGCCAAAGAAAGGGAAAGGGATCTCCGAATGGAACCGTTCCTCAGTGCCATGTCCTCTGGCCGTACATCCTTCGCTTGGCATCAGCCCTCTTCGTGCCGCCTGAACTCGGGGTGGCTAGGAGGAACGATTCTCTCCTGTATGCTCGGATTGCTCGCGGCGTGGGCCGTGCCTGGGTATGCCCAGGAGGGGGCCGGCATCTCGGGCGTGGTGAAGGATCCTTCGGGTGCTTCGGTGAGAGCCGCGAGCGTCACGGTGAAGGACACAGAGACCGGGCTGCTCCGGAGCACCGCGACAGACGCGATGGGGCATTATCAGTTCCTCGCCCTGCCCGTCGGCGAGTACGAAGTGCGGGCCGCGAAACAGGGCTTCGAGGAGGAGGTTCGAACCGGGATTCATCTGGTGGTTGGCCAGCAAGCCACGGTGGACCTGAGCCTGCGAGTTGGAGAGGTCAGTCAGCAGGTCACAGTGAATGGGGATGCCCCGCCCGTGAATCTCGCCACGGGGGACATTTCCGGCCTCGTGGGCGAGCAGACGATCAAAGACCTTCCGCTCAACGGCAGGAGCTACGACGAACTGCTGACGCTGAATCCCGGAATTGTCAATTTCACCTCGGAAAAGGTCGGGGGAATCGGCGTCTCGAATTCGACGGTCGGAAATAATTTCGCGGTTTCCGGCAATCGCCCGCAGCAGAATGAATTCCTGCTGAACGGAGTGGAGTTCACCGGAGCGGCGGAGAATAACATGCAGCCGGGCGGCACGAGCCAAGAGTTGCTCGGCGTGGACGCGGTGCGGGAGTTCAATGTGCTGCGCGATTCCTATGGCGCGGAGTACGGCAAGAGGCCGGGGGCGCAGGTGCTGATCGTCACGCAGTCTGGCGGCAACCAGGTTCATGGAACGCTATACGAATTCGTGCGCAACAATGCGCTCGATGCGCCGAACTATTTCGATCAAGGCTCGGCCCCGCCGTTCCAGCGCAATCAGTTCGGCGCGTCGCTCGGCGGTCCACTGCAGAAGAACAAAACCTTCCTGTTCGGAAACTATGAGGGATTTCGCCAGGATCTGAACCAGACCGGCGTGGATCTGGTTCCCGACACCAATGCCCGCAACGGCTATCTACCCTGCAAGCTGGTGACTCCCGCGCCCAATCCGTGTCCGGCGTCCGGGCTGGTGGATGTGGGCGTGGCGCCTGGCGTGGCTCCATTGCTCAATGCGTGGCCACTGCAAAGTCCGAATGCCCTTGATTTCGGGGGAGTAGCCGAAGCATTCAACAGCCCCTTGCAAACGATTCGCGACGATTTCGGCACGGCGCGGCTCGATCATATTTTTTCGGAGAGCGACACGCTCAGCGCCATCTACACCGTTGACGACAGCGCTGACGTTACTCCGACCAGCACGAATCTTTACAGCACGGACCTCGAAAGCCTGCGCGAGCAGGTCCTGAGCCTCGAAGAGACGCACATTTTCTCGCCGGCGCTCCTCAATACCGCGCGGGTCGGCTATTCCCGGGCCAGCTATTTCTACACGGGTGAGCCCACGCCGGGAACGCCCGCGGCGGGGCTTGCGGGCTTCGTGGCCGGGCGGCCCATCGGGGCGCTGGTGGTGGGCGGGAGCGCGGCGGCGAATCCCTCGGCGCAAGTAAGCCTGGCGGGGAGCAACATTGGCAGCAATCTGCGGATTGCGCGCAATCTCTTCACCTACGAGGACCAGCTGGGATACACGAAGGGAAGGCAGCAGTTAAATTTTGGCGTCTGGCTGCAGCAGGTGCAGCCCAATGAGGACCTGGCACTGAGCCAGTACGGGCAGGCCACGTTCACCGGCTTGCAGCAGTTCCTGCAAGGCACCGTGGCCAGCTTTCTCTACGATCCCGCGCCGACCGAGATGAACTGGCGCTCGTTGCTTGGAGCGTGGTACGCGGAGGACGTGATCCGGCTGACGCCGAAGCTCACTCTCTCGCTGGGATTCCGCGACGAATTTACCACCGGCTGGAACGAGGCGCAGGGGCGAGCCGCGAATTTCGTCTTTCAGAATGGCGTGATTCAGACACAGCCCCGCATCGCCGGCTCCGCGCTTACCGTCAACAATGCCGCTTTTCTTCCGGAGCCGCGCATCGGCCTCGCCTGGAGCCCGGTGGGGGCCGGGACGGTGATCCGCGCGGGATTCGGAATGTACAGCGACCTGCAGGACGCGCTGGGGTATCGCATGGACCAGAATGCGCCCTTCAACCCTTCCTACGGCATCGCCAACCTGCCCGTCTCAAGCCTCCCGCTGCCACCTTCTATCGTGCCGGCCAATGCCAAGATTCTGCCGGGCGGCGTCCAGCCGAACATGCAGACTCCGACGCTGATCACGTACTCGCTCCGCATCGAGCAGGAGCTGTCTCCCAGCACGGTTCTGAGCGTCGGATACATCGGGTCGCATGGATATCACGAGATGGTCAGCCTGGACGACAACGAAGCGTCTCCGGTAATCTGTCCGGCCTCGCCTTGCCCCGCGAACTATCCCTCCAATTTTCCGTCCCCGCTCGCGGGGACTCCCGTTCCCTCCGGATCGTATTACATCCCGGCAGGTACGCCTCTGGCAAACCCCTCGCTTGGCAGCGCCTGGTCGTGGTTTTCGATTGGGGACAGTTCCTACAACGCGCTGCAAGCGGACCTGAATCGCCACTTCAGCGATGGCCTGTCTCTGCGGGCTGTGTACACCTGGTCGAAGGCTCTCGACAACGGGGATTCGCTCAACGCCACGACCGCCGGAAACGCGCCCGGGCTTGTGTCCAATCCCTATAATCTGCGCGCCGATTGGGGGCTGGCGACCTTCGACGTGCGCAACGCCGGCGTGATTACCGCGACCTACGACTTGCCCATGGGACATGGACGGCGGTTTCTCGGCAGAGAGGGCGGCCTGGCGAACGCCCTGGTGAGCGGCTGGACAGTGAACTCGATTGTGACGATGCAGTCTGGCTTCCCATTGACCCCGCAACTCAGCTACAACCCCTCGAATAATGGCGACACGCGCAACCCGGTGCGCCCATTTCTCAACCCGGCCTTCTCCGGCGCGGTGATTCTAGGCGGCCCTAAGGAGTGGTTCAACCCGGCTGCGCTCCTCGCTCCCCCGCCCGGCAGCGGCTTCTACGGGAATCTCGGAAGGGACACGCTCATAGGGCCGGGCCTGGCCACGTGGGACCTGTCGTTCCTCAAGGACACGGCCATTCGGGAGCGATATACGCTCGAGTTCCGCGCCGAAATGTTCAACCTCCTGAACCGTGCCAATTTCAACACGCCGAATCCGATCGTCTTCACCCCCGCCGGCGTCTCGCCGACGGCCGGAGTGATCACCAGCACCTCGACGACCGCACGGCAGATTCAATTCGGTTTGAAACTGCTCTGGTGATGTTGCTAGCGAAGGTGCGGTTCCCTGCGCGCATGGAATTTCCGGTTGCTGCTGCTATGATGTTGATTTGGTGGCAGCCGCAGAACATCTCGCGCACTGTTCTCGGCCGGATCAGCGGCCGAAGGCATCTTCTGACATGCATTCCGCAGGGATGAGGCGCAGCCGGAGCCTTTTGCGGATGGGGCGGGCCTTCGCGGGAGCGTTTGTGTTGCTGCTCGCGATTTCCGCTGGCAGCCGCGCGGACGCGCCCTACGCTCCCAGCCGGGACTACAGCCTGAAAAATATCCGCACGCACCTGTGGTTCGACCTCACCGGGCACAGCATTCGCGGAGAAGCAGCGGAAAGCGTCGTGGTGCTGCGCGATGGCGTTTCCGAGCTTGCATTCGATTCCGTGGACCTGAAAATCGCCAGCGTGGAGGTAGATGGGCGGGCAGCGCTGTTCAAGGTGTTACCAGCAAAGCTCGTCGTTTCGCTTGCCCATCCTGCTGCCCGCGGCGAACGTCACGAAGTTGTGATCCGTTACAGCGGCCGGCCCAAGAAGGGCCTCTATTTTATCCTCCCCGATTCGTATTACCCGCAGCAGCCTCAGGAGATTTGGTCGCAAGGCGAGGCCGAGGACACCCACTACTACATTCCTCTCTACGACTATCCGAACGATCGAACCACCTCGGAGATGCTGCTGACCGTTCCTGCCTCGTGGGTCACTATTTCGAACGGCAAGCTCGCCGGGATCGAAGACGCGCCGGGAGGGCTCAAAACCTGGGATTGGAAGCAGTCCGAGCCTCTTTCCACGTATCTGATTTCCGTTGTGGCCGGAGATTTTGCCGAGCAAACGGGCACCTGGCGCGGGATTCCGCTGCGCTTTCTTGCCCCGCGGGGCAGGGAAGCGGACCTGGCGCCGACATTCGCCCGCACGCAGCAGATGCTCGACCTCTTTTCGAGCACGCTTGGCGTTCCTTACCCGTGGGCGCAATACGCGCAGAGCGCCGTCGACGAATTTGTGGCCGGCGGAATGGAGAACACCAGCGCGACAACGATCGAGGCACGCTTCTTGGTGGACCCTCGGCTCGCGGCCGAGGACCGCATCGGCACGGATGACATCCTCTCGCATGAACTCGCCCATCAGTGGTTCGGAGACCTCGTGACGTGCAAGGACTGGTCCAATCTATGGCTCAACGAGGGTTTTGCCACTTTCTTCGAGCATTACTGGATGGAGAAGCATTACGGTGCCGATGCCGCGGCCTACGAATACTGGACCGACCAGCAGCGGTGGTTCACGCAGCCGCGCCTCTACCCGGTGCCCATCTTCAACCGGAATTTCGGCACTGATTCCACGGAATATGCCGGCGACATCTACGACAAGGCCGGATGGGTCCTCCGCATGCTGCGCGAAAAGCTCGGCGACCCCGATTTCTTCGCCGGGCTGCGGCACTACCTGGAGGTCAATCGCGGCAAGAATGTGGTGACCGCCGATTTGCAGAAGGGCATCGAAGAGGCCACTGCGATTGACGTGGACCAGTTCTTCCATCAGTGGATCTATCGCGGGGGAGCGCCGCAATTTCAGGTCGGCTACACGTACGACCCCGCGGCCCGCACCGTGCGGCTGGATGTGGCGCAGACGCAGAAGGTCGAAGGCTTGGTCGAGCTCTTCGACGTTCCCCTGCGAGTGGAAATTACGACCGTGGGCAGCCGCCAGACCTATCCCATCGAAATCAGCCAGGCGAGCCAGACGTTTACCCTGCCATCGGATGGCCCCCCGCTCATGGTGCTGTTTGATCCGGGCGATACCATTCTCAAGAAAGTTGATTTCCCGAAGGAGCCCGAGGCGTGGATCTATCAGCTGAAACATGCTGCATCCGTCGCCGACCGGACGGATGCTGCCGTGGCCCTTGGCAACGATCGAAAGGATCCTCAGGCCATTGCCGCGCTGGGCGATGCGGCGCAGGGGGATCCCTTCTGGGGAGTGCGCGTGGAAGCGCTGAAGGCGCTGGGACGCACCGGAGGCGCCAGCGCGGAAGGATCGATTCTCGCGGCGACGCAAAGCGGCCCGCCATGGGTTCGAGATGTGGCCGTCGAGGAGTTGGGAAATTTCAAGGAGGACTCATCGCTGGCCGGGCGATTGAACGATCTCGCCGCGCACGATTCAGCCTATCGCGTCCGGGCCTCCGCGCTTCGCGCCCTGGGAAGGATTCGTTCGCGGGAATCCTATGACACGCTGGTTGCCGCGCTCAATCAGGATTCCCCCGACGATCTTCTCCGCCGGGCGGCCTTGGAGGGCCTCGGCTCTCTTGGAGATTCCCGCGCGGTCCCGCTTTTGCTCTCGTGGTCGGCTCCTGGAAAACCCTTCAGCAGCCGCCGGGCGGCCATCACAGCGGTTGCGCGGATTGACAAAAAGGATTCCTCCATCACCCGCACGTTGGTGGGCTATCTTCAGGAGCCCTATTTTGATGTCCGGTTCTCGGCGGTTCTCGCCCTCGAGGCGCGTGGCGATCCGAGCGCGATTGGCCCCCTCGAAAGCATGCTGCATAGCGACGACCTGACCGTCGGCATGCGTCCCTACATCGAAGCGGCGCTGGCATTGCTTCGCGTGAGGCAAAAAGGATAGCCGCTACTGGCCGTCCGCGCGCCGCGCCAGGAGAATGCGCAAATCGCGCAGATTATTTTCCGTGGGGCCGGTGACGATTGCGTCGCTAAGGCGGGAGAAGAAGTGGTAAGCGTCCGAACGGCGCATGAAATTCTCGGGATCGAGATCAGCCGCGCGGGCGCGGGCAGACGTCTCGCCATCGGCTACGGCGCCGGCCGCCGGAGAATTTCCGTCAATTCCGTCCGTACCGGCGCTGAGGACTGCGATGTTTTTTCCTGCAATCCTGCGCAC